>CALBTS010000167.1 GCA_937968035.1 uncultured Methanomethylovorans sp. | reverse complement strand
TATGATAATAGTTTCGTCAGATTTAATACATACTCATACTATCAGGTTACACAAAGCAGAGAGATTACCTTAGGGGCAAATGCTCCCAATAATACATTTCCAGGGAATAATCATGAACGGGATAGACGAGATCTACTCAAAACTTAGCAAATCCATAAGCAAGGAAGAATTTGTTGAAAAGGTAAATGAGAAAGTAGAACAAATGGGTGGCCTATGTGATGAAAAGACAGCTGCCATGCTTGTGGCACACGACCTGGGGCTGAACGAAACCGGAAGGTCATCACAAAAAATAGCTGACATAAAAAGTGACAGTGGAAACGTAAACTTCATTGCAAAGGTAGTATCTGTTTTCCCCATAAGAGAATTCACACGCAGTGATGGCACAACAGGAAGAGTTGGAAATCTTCTGGTGGCGGATGAAACCGGAAGTGTAAGGATAACACTATGGGATGATAAAGCAGATCTGATCAATCAGGGCTTCATTGAAATAAACCAGAACCTGCAGATAAGCGGTTATGTGAAGGAAGGATATTCAGGCGTTGAAGTTAACATAGGCAACAACGGGGTACTATCCCAAACAGATGAAGAAGTACAGGTCAAAAATCCTTCAACTAAGATATCAGACATCAAAGATGGCATGGGAAGTATTAACGTCGTTGGAAGATTGCTTGATATTTCGGATGTCCGCACCTTTAACAAGAAAGATGGATCAAAAGGCCGTGTAGGCAATATAACTATTGGCGATGATACTGGTAAAATAAGGATAACACTGTGGGATGACAAAACAGACAAAATGACAGAACTTCTTCCCGGAGATGCAATAGAGATCATCAACGGTTATGCACGGGCGAACAACTTCAACCAGCAGGTAGAGATACAGATCGGAAACCATGGGCTAATAAAGAAGACCGAAACTTCTGTCAAGTACCAGGAAAATTTCACTGCCATTGCAGATATCGTACCTGGAGAATCTTATTCCATACAGGGTTCTGTGTCAGGATTGGGAGAAATAAGGGAGTTCAACAGGGACGATGGTACGGTAAACATGGTCTCAAATATATATGTTTCCGATGACACGGGCAGAATAAGGGTGGCCTTGTGGGCTGACCACGCATTGCTGGTAGATGAACTTGATATCGATACACCTGTACAGATCATAGATGCTTATGCAAAATCAGGTTTTAATGAAGACGTTGAACTCAGTGCAGGAAACCGGACACGGATAATCATCAACCCCTGATGAACTTTAGAAATGCAATAAACATTCCTGCCACTATTCTTTTAGTATATATTCTACGAACATCTATATATACAATTAATAATAACATTCATTTGTGGGCAATCACTTTCCTTAAAAATAACAGGAGCGTGTTATGCAATGGTTTTGGGTGCGCAATGGGACCTTGAAACTGACACATCTATTAATGAGATCCGTAAGGAGATGTCAGTCCGGGAAGTAATGACCAGCAATGTAGTCGTTGCAAATATCAATTCTAGTGTTCTTGAAATTGCCCGGGAGATGATCCGCCAGAAAGTAGGCAGTGTGATCATCACTGAAGATGATGATCCTGTGGGAATAATAACAGAGGCAGACATCATCAGCAAAGTGGTGGTCAATAATATTGTGCCAAGTACAGTTGTGGCAGGTAAGATCATGTCTTCTCCCATCATAGCAACAAAACCATCAACAAACGTCATAGAAGCTGCAGAACAGATGACCAGATGCAACATCCGCAGGCTTGCAGTGATAGATGGTGATAGAATGGTGGGTATCATCACAGACAGGGACATACTTACAATATCACCTGGTCTCAACACTATTCTTGAAAGCCTGATCGAACTGCATCGGGACGAGAGTAATTTTGTGGAAGAATCAGGGATAGAAAGAGGAATATGCCAGAGATGCGGTGCATATACAGACCTTACCCTGATGAACGGACTTATGCTCTGTGAAGACTGCAAAGAAGAAGAAGGCTATTACGATTAGCCCTGTATCATTGACCTGTCCATTCTAAATGGAGGATATCTATGACAGTAGAGAGGATAATGTCAAAGAATCCCTTATATGTGAAAGAGACCGACCTTATGACCCATGCACGTCAAGTTATGCGTGACCATTTTTTGAGAGGTGTACCTGTAGTTGACGATTCCATGAAAGTGAGTGGAATACTTACAGACGGAGATGTACTTAAAATAAGAGCCACCAAGTCCAATGTGACAGTGGAAGGATATGTAAAGGAAACACCAATGATCACACCTGAAATGGAAATATTGAAAGCTGCACGCTTAATGCTTGATGCGGCTCAACATAGAGTTCCTGTGGTATCAGGTGTTGACAGACAGTTAGTAGGGATCATAAGCGATGCAGATATACTGGCAACCATCAAGCCAACAAAAAAGTCTCCTCTGTACATTGAAGAGATCATGATGACAGATGTGACGACCTGCTATCCGGACGACAGTATAACCAAGGTGTGGCATCAAATGCTTGAGCACGATTATACTGGAATACCTGTGGTATCACATACCAATGAAACTATTGGAATGGTGACAAGAAGAGATATCATAAAAGCAGGTTATGCAAGAGTGGGAGAAGTTGATGGACGGAGTGCAAAAGCCGGTGATGCACCGAAAGTGGAAAAGGTTATGTCCACTCCTATGTACACTTTACCCCCGGAGGCTTCAGTGAAAGAGGCCATTGATAAGATCCTGCAATATGACATTGGCAGGATAGCCGTAGCCAGCAATAAGAAGCTTTTGGGCATCGTAAGCAGGTCTGCATTAGTATCTGCCTGCCTTATAGGCACTGGTTTCTGAACTGGTGAAGCTATAATAGAAAAATGAGGGCCTTTACTTTTTGGTCCCTGAAAGCAGTTGAACAGAAGAATATTTTATGTGCCGGTGGTTTAATTGACAAAAAAAAGAACAGATATGGTCACAGCAGACAGATCGAAGTTCCAGAACAATATGGAATACCAGGGCAATCATAAAAAGGACCCAGGTATGATCAGCAGTACAAGTACTATGGATGTAGCACCTGTTGAGTTCAAGGCGAAAGCTGCAGAAAAGAAAGGTGACATGAGTGTTGTGGCCAAGAAAGACGTGATAACTCTTCCTCCCACGACAACGATCATGGGTGCTATAAAAACGATGACCAATAAAGGTTTTAGAAGAGTGCCGATCGCAGACGCAGGTACAAAACGCCTTGAAGGGATCATCACCTCAATGGATATTGTAAACTTCCTTGGAGGCGGTTCAAAGAACCTGCTTGTAGAAAAATACTATAAAGGAAACCTCCTGGCAGCTATCAATGCTGACGTGAGCGAGATTATGCAACGTGATGTAGCCTTTCTTACATCCAAAGCAAGTATTTCCGATGCAGTGGAGATGATGATCCAGAGAAATACAGGAGGATTGCCTGTAGTTGACGAAGATAACAGAGTATGTGCTATATTCACGGAAAGGGATTTCCTGAATCTTATGGCAGATACCATTGATTATGATTCTATCAGGAACTACATGAGCACAAAAGTGAAAACTGTACCGTTCGATACTACTATAGAGGATGCAGCAAAGATAATGGTCAGTAGGGGCTTCAGACGATTGCCTATTGCAAAAGATGGCATATTGATAGGTATCGTTACAGCATCCAACATTATGAATTTCCTGGGGAGCGGAAAAGCCTTTGAAAAGATCGTAACAGGTAATTTCCATGAGGCTTTCAGCGAACCAATAACCTCACTTATTAACAAAG
The DNA here is from genome assembly GCA_937968035.1 of uncultured Methanomethylovorans sp. Classification (GTDB taxonomy): domain Archaea; phylum Halobacteriota; class Methanosarcinia; order Methanosarcinales; family Methanosarcinaceae; genus Methanomethylovorans. The sequence continues at coordinate 25,559 of CALBTS010000167.1, read as the reverse complement.
ATGTCGTATGGGCCTCACCTGAGATGGACCTGGGAGATGCTGCAAGATTGATGATAGAGAAGAGAGTAGGTTCTCTGCCAGTAATTGATAATGATGTCCTCTGCGGTATAATTACTGAAAGAGACTTCCTGAGAGCCGTCTATTGAACAGACGAAGAACAGCTAGTGATTAAAAAATGACTATTGGAGGAAGTAAATGAACGTTTCAGATATAATGAGCTCTCCGGTTTTCATAATGGGACCCGATGAGCCGGTATCACGTGCAAGGAATCTGATGCTGAAACATAAGATCAGCACAGTTGTTGTAGGTGATGGTGAAAAAATGATGGGCATTATCTCACAGGCTGACCTGAGCAAAAAACTTGCCCAGGCAGAACCTGTCTGGAAAAGGCGCCCTATAGATAAGATCCCTGTAAGCATGGTGATGACAGAAAATCCGATAACTATCTATCCGGAAGCTTCGATCTCCCAAGCCGGGAATCTCATGTTGGAGAACAACATCAACTACCTTGCGGTGATTAAAAAGGGACTTGTTGGCATAGTAACAGGTACCGATATCGTGAGATATGTTTCCAAGCTTGATGAAAAAAAGTTCGACAAGAAAGTATATGAGATCATATCTGACGAGCCTGTTCGAATACACAGGCACCATACCATTAACCATGCAATCGAGGAGATGGAGAAAAATAACATTGATGAGGTTATGGTTGTCGATGATGCTGAAAAGGTAGTGGGGCTGATATCCTTTAACAACGTTGCCCTTAACATAGTAGCAGGTGCTGACGGAGAACTTCCTACAAAAAATATCAAGATGGCCAGACGTGCTACATCCGGCGGGCAGAAGGCATATAGATATATAAAAGAAGTGCCTCTGGTTGCTGAAGATATCATGTCAGATATCAGTACTATTGTGAAATGGGACGATTCAGCAGTTGAAGCTGCAAAGCTCATTGTAGAGGATAACTCAAGGGTCCTGCCAGTAGAAAAGGATAACGAGATCGTTGGTGTTATCCGAAGGAAGGACCTGATAAGGATAGCGCAGTGAAGGAACAAAAACTAATACAACCTGAAGGTGAAAGACATGGAAGTAAAGGACATAATGACAGAACCACCAACTATCAGTAAATCAGATACTCTTTCCCACGCACTTGATATTATGGAAAAGAAAGAAATGCGTCGGGCCCTCGTGAAACATGAGGAGAAGGTAGTTGGTATCCTTACTATGAGAAACCTCACCAGAGAACTCGGTACCCGGAAGAAGGGAAGCATGCCTGCATCCTCACTTCATGTAGCAACAGCTGTTTCTGATAACTTTGTGAAGGTTTTTCCGGATGTAAAGGTAAAGGACGCTGTCACCCTTATTGACAAGAACCAGGGAGTTATCATCGTCTGCAAGGATGAAAATGTTATGGGTTGGGTAACACCTGCAGAACTCCTCAAGACTAACAACTTCAATGGTTTTGCTGGCGAGTTCATGCAGAGAGAACCTGTGATCGCAAGTCCTGGTGACCGTGTGAGCCATATCAGGCATCTGATGCTGGATAAGAATGTAGGAAGGATCCCCATTATAGAGAATGGCAAACTGGCAGGAATTGTCACCGAAAAAGATGTTGTTAAGGCCATGAGGGCTTTCAGGGACATAGTTTCGGGCAATCAGCAGGAAGCCAGGATAAAGAACCTGATCGTTGCAGACATCATGAAGAGAAGCGTAAAGACAGTTAATACGAACACTCCCCTTTCAGATGTGGCAAAGATGATGCTTGCAGATAATATCGGAGGTCTTCCTGTGCTAAATCTTGAAGGTGAGTTCGTAGGCTTTATCACCAGAAGGAATCTGGTACATGCAATGGCACAGTGAACATGGAGAACTATCCGCAAACAGAACTGGATATTGAGAATGCTGCATCTTTTCTGGGCATTTCTGCTCAAAGGATGCAGGAGCTTATGGAAAGAAGAGTGTTGGTACCGAACTGGAACGAGTACCAACACCTATTCCGTTTTGAGCATAAGGCTTTGCATATTGATATTGGAAGTGTCCTTGTGCAAAAGAACGATGATTTCAGTCTTATTCTTGGATTTCCAAAGATCAAAAGGGCAATGTTACTCGGACCTGCCATCAAGTTCAACTTCTGTGATATAAAGAGGGTGGCAGTAGAAGAAAAAATGAATGGCTACAATGTACGAGTGATCTTGCTGGATGGGAAGCTTGCAGCTCTTACACGCAGCGGCCATGTGTGTCCTTATTCTTCGGAGAAAGCTAATGATCTGTTAGACCATAGTTTTTTCACTGAGAACCCGCAACTTGTGGTATATGGAGAAATGGTAGGTCCTGATAACCCTTACGTACCCAAGGAAATATACGGTATTGAATCTCTGGAACTCTTTGTTTTTGATATCAGACATAAGGACACGGGTTTACCCTTGCCATTGTATGAGCGCAGGGAACTTGCTGAAAAATATGGCTTCAGGCAGGTTAGACTTTTCGGAGAATTCGACATCCTGGAAGCTCCCTCCATGATCACAGATATCATCCGGGAAATTGGGAGAAAAGGACATGAAGGGGTAGTGATCAAGGACCCAAAGATGGTATTGCAACCAATGAAATACACTGCTTCTCAGAGCAATTGCTCTGATCTGCAACATGCCATGAAAGTGTATAACGAAAGTGGAAGAGATTTTATATTCTCCAGAATAGTCAGAGAGGGTTTCCAGTCAGTGGAATGGAACGAAAGTGAGGAGGATTTCAGAAAACGTTGTCTTCAACTGGGTGAAAGTATCCTGAGACCTATGAAAGAATCCATAATAAAAGTAAGGGATGGAGGGAGAGTTGCAGAAGAGTTCACTATCAGGGTGAAAGACAGAGCAACCATATCAAAGTTCGAGGAATATATGAGAAGGCTTGGAATGGACATAGTGTTCAGTGAACCTAAGACCGTGGGTAATGAATATCTTGTACACATGACAAAGGTAAACAAGAGCACCAGTGATAAGACATTGGCCATGTGGGAAGGCCAGTTGTGGTCATGAAAAAAGATATATCTGTATGATAGTATTCGTAACCTCATAAAGACCAGGTGCCAATATGACAAAGATCACTATAACAGGAAGCCAGCAAAGCGGAAAGACAACACTTGCCGCAAAACTGGGAAAGAAAGGGAATGTATCGGATTTCACAATGTATGATTTTGCCAAGGGCGACAAGATAATGACTATCATAGACCCCACCGGATATCCAGATTCCGTTAAGCCATTGATATCCTCGCTTACCCTTTCCGATATCGCCATCCTATGCGTGCCTCCCACAGGTCTGGATGCTTATGCAGGGGAATGTATCGTCTGCCTGGAGTGCATGGGTTACAAACATGGACTTGTACTGCTTACAAAATCTGATACCACTTACCCGCAGGCAACAGATGAATTGAAGGCAAAGCTGCAGAAGATCACAAAAGGTACGGTACTTGAGCATTGGGAGTATATGGCAGTTTCCACTAAAACCTTTGAGGGTATGGAAGAGCTCAAGGAAAAGATCTTCAGTATGGGTGAAACGATCGATGAAGAGGACCGGAAAAAAGCCACTCTTCCAACAAGGATCATAGTAGACCAATCCTTTAATGTCACTGGGATCGGATGTGTTGTGCTTGGTGTTGTGATGCAGGGCACTGTCAATGCAAAAGACAAAATGACAGCTTATCCCACCAGGAAACCTCTGGAGATCAGGTCGATACAGATGCACGATGTGGATGTTAAAACTGCACCCAACGGAGCAAGAGTGGGCCTTGCTCTTAAGGGAATACAATCAAAGGATATAGACAGAGGCCATGTTCTTTCCCTTGAGGAAATGGTCAGTGAGAATCTAAAAATAAAATGCAAACTCTCACCTTTCTCTAAGGGTTTCAATACTGGGAGTGTGTTGCACGTATTCGTTGGACTGCAATCATCTCCTATGCGTGTCAACAGCATAGAGAAAAATGGGACCATGGTGGAAAAAGCTTCTGCTGGAAATGAATATGTCCTTCAGTTGATAGGTACGAAAGAAATATCTTATTCGCAACAGGACAGGTTCATACTCACAGATCTGGACGAAAAACAAAGGTTCTTAGGCTTTGGTTCCCTTTGAACATGATCATTTTTTAGGGGAAAGGTGTTTGATCCCGTCCAGCATGGACGGCCTTTCTACTGCTTTTGTAAGAGAGGTATTCTCAGGCAGGTCTGTAAGCTGGGGTCTTTCTAAAGGAGCCGGGGAACCTCCCTGAGAAGTATCTCTTTTTCTGAAGGAATTGTCGATCCCTGAACTATTATGAGATTGCGGGAGCAGTACCGATGAAGAGGCAGGTAATGATTTATCCTTATCTGCCACTCTCTTAGAAAGACCTGCCTTCATATCACGTTCTCTGGTTCTGGCACCCTCTGCTCGTCCGGTTTCATAGTTTTCCCTGACAGACTGCCCCAGATCACCTTGGGATGCAAACTCGTAAAGTGAGTTGAATCTCTCCTTTACCCATCCGATCTCTGAATGCTTATGATAACCCACCTCAAAACCCAGTTCATAAGAACTCTTTATGAGTGTCTGTTTCTGAGGTTCTGTGAGCTCTCTTTTACTTTCCTTTTTCTTAAAGATCTTGACCATTGGATCAATCCATTATTCCAGATATCCTTCGATCTTCAGACCCTTATCAGTGAACTGTACTGTGCGCATGTTACAATCATGCTTTGTTCCTCTCATTTTGATAATTTGTACTGCTCTGGTCATATTCTTATCATAGAGGAAATTGTGCATGAAGATGACCCCATGTGCTGCGAACTGCTCAGTTGAGTAGGCTGTCGGATCGGTCAGTTCTCCTATCAGTATTGTGGTACATCCAAGCTTCTTGAGATTACGTATGAACCTTGTCATTTCCTTTTCCTGTAAAGAAAGGTCCTTTGTTGTAAAACGGATAGCAGATACGGAATCCAATACAAGCCTTTTTACATCATATTCTGCCACATAAGCAGCAATTTCCTTAAATACCATTGCAGGAGAAGGAGCCTCACTTTCAAGGGAAGTTCTGCTGACCTCATATTGAGGCGATACAGACTCGTTGAGTTCGTCCATATATCCGTATTCCATTCTCGGACCCAGGTCTGCGAACAGGAGTTTCCTCATTTTTATAAGTGGGATGACGTTCATTGAATAATTGGACATGTCATCAATGATGTTCTGAGGACTTTCCAGTAAGGTCACATACAGACCTACATCACCAAGTGCAGCACCATGAGCAAGGAATTGTACACAGAATGTAGTTTTACCGCTGCCCGGGGGGCCACTCACAAGATAAACCCTTTCAGAGAGCAGACCTCCCTGGACAAGTTCATCAAAACCTTCAATTCCAGTTTGTATTCTCATCCTTAATCCTCATCTATGATGGAATACACTAATATAATTATAAACTAATATATAAGACACACGTTCACAATCTAATTGAAACCTGATGGAACATGAATAATAAAGAAGAAAATGACTTTCACATCGTCTGGCATGAAATTCGATGGTCGTCCAAAATATTCATACTAGCTATGTTCATCGCCTGGATGACAAGCATGCTGTTCTATTTCCTGAGCCTGGCGACAGCATCACCTGAACCTGTAAATGATGCTATAACCTCTACCGCTGCAATGGCCATGAAGAAAGTGGACTCGGCTGCAAAACACCTGAATCTGATGTGGTCGATCTTCCTGTTCAATTCACTGGCAGTTATAACAGCCTCTGTGGGAAACGGATTGTTACCATTCATCCAGAATATCTCTATTGCTGAACTGAAGGTGAGGGCACATCACCAAAAATACACGACTTTCTCAGTGAAAGTGGAACAATTATTTCAGCTTGCCAGCACCCTCATAAAAGATAGTACCCAACGGTTGGACCCCGGAATTGCCAGGTTAAGAGATCAGGACAATTCTGAAACAGAGGATTCGATATGGAAACGCGCAAAATACAGCAAAGAACACTTCAGATTACTCGCTTATGTTATCCCATATCTCATTCCTGTCATAACACTAACATTGAATGGAATGCTCCTTGGGATCATGTTCTCCTTCTTCATTTTTAATGGAACACTATCTTCCTACAACCTGATAGGACCGCCAGGTATTGGACAGGGGATTCTTTTTTCTGTGTCTTATTTCCTGGCCTTCATCCTGCCACATGGAATAATAGAGCTGCCGGTCATAATCATGGCTGGAGCCCTTGGATATAGGTTTGCCAGAGTTTATTCTGACAAAATAGTCGAAGATAAACTGTTGTCAGGAAATGAGGCTGAAAGCCTTGAAAAAGATATATCATATCTGAATAGCATTGCCACAGAGTACATTAGATCTTCTTACCTGCGGACCATGGTAAGCGGGATGTTGATCTTGCTCCTGGTAGCCGCTTACATAGAAACGAACATCACACCAAACGTGGCCCGGCAAGTGGCAGATCTTATAAGCCGGCTGCTATTCTGAATGAGATATCATATACCAGACATCTTTATACCCGCTGCTATATTTTGCAGTAACTGCGAAGCTATCTGCTGAGAGGGCCATGATCCCAGACCACAATCAGGGCCTACATACTTTATCCTTTCACCAAAGATCGAATAGGCTTTTTCGAGCCTTTTGGAGATAACATCCGGAGTTTCAAGCTCAGTAACGATCTCCTGAAGACGTGATGTATCCTTCCAGACATTGGTACCATACTTGTCATTGAGGACCGAAACGAGATTAGAAATATCGGTCCTTGCAATGCCTACCCTCAGGAAAGAATCTGATTCATCGAGCACCTTTTTATCAATAAGATCAAGATATGAAGGATGACCTGCTGATTCAACGCCTATAACATTTATCTGGGAAGTATCACAGGCGAGTTTATAGTGTAGGGGGGAATGCAAGTGTATCTGCACATCGATCCCTTTACGGTGAGCAGACCGGGTGGCGATCTTAAGAGCTTGTATGAGTTCATCATCATCGAACATGATCTGGGGATTGATGCCAATACTTGGCTCGTCTATGGAAACCACGCTTATGTTCAGATATCCTGAATTCTCAATGGAAGTTTTCAGAAAACGGTCTACACTCTCTGCTAATAGATAGAGGATATCGGTATATTCCGTTCCTCCAAACTCTTTCAGGTACATTTCAAGGGGACCTGTTACACATACCCTGGTATTTTGCTTCTCTCCATGAGATTGCATGTGCATTTGAGCCGCTGGCTGGACAGCTTCCAGCTCTACTATCCTGGCAGCTTTTTCTTTGACCTTGAAAGGCTCTTCTGTATTTTCCGGATCCCTGATAACAGAAAGGAACTGTTCGTTCATGTCCTGATATTGGGGATAGGTAGGAGCCTCAACCCCTGCATCTACCTTTTGCTGGAATGCAGCATTGATGATCTGGAACAGTTTTTCGCGCTCCGAGTGTTTTGAAAATGCCTTTTGTACCCATTCCTTTGTTACTCCCTGAGGAAGCGGGTAACTACCTATGTCATCAAAGATCACATTATTCATGCCTTAGAATTGAAACAGCAACGAAATATAAGTTTTGGGACAAAAAAGTAGAAGAAATGAGATCTTTAAGATCTGCGGTGAATTCAGTCCTGTCTTAATTTTCCCTTCTTAGCAACGTGTTCAACATAATAGTCCACACATTTCTGTGAGTAATCAATGGAAACCTTGGACATATGAGCAACGATCTCACTTAAAGGCCTTTCAACTTGTATAGTGCGCCTGGGTATACCGTATTTTTCATTGTGCCTTGCTACGGTCTCAAGCATAATGTTCTGCAATTGTAATACATCCAGCTTTTCCGAGGGAGAGAGTTTTTCGAAATCTTCCATTATCTTCCGTATGCGGTCCTTATCCTTTTCATCTACCTCTAATTCGGAAATGGGGTGCTTGATGTGCTCCTCCACTCTATCACCATTAACAGTGTATACTTCATTGGTTAAAATACTTGCCGATAAATTTCATAAATAATATAAAAATAAATTTATCTTTAAAGTGATTAAGGAAGGGTGAACAATACACCCATTTCCTTTAAGGTCGCTGAGACTTCATTGAATGCTACAAACATTTCCTTGCGATGCAGATCAATGTCTTTTACACGAGGTTCAGATTCAAACCAGATCTCTTTCTCAGTCTGCCCGCGAGTAATAGTAATGCATGCCAGCATATCGGACTTTGTCAACCTGTATACTGAATCAATACCTGTAGGAGTAACCCATTCATGATACTTCCCCGTGATATCCTTAACGAATTTGTTCCAATTGACCGTAGCAGAAGCTTCCAGAATAAGGTACAAATGAGCACGGTCACCTGTAATTTCCTCTGTCATGACCTTTAGCATCTTCTTGTACTGGGGATCTGCCTCATCGACAACGATCTTTTTCTCCAGTTCTTTTGCAGCTTCTTTGAAGAACGGAGCGAGATTGACAGTGTCCGATGGTTTTGTGGCCAGGGAAACACCAAAGAAGGCTATGCCACTTAGGGACATTCCCAATATTACTCCATGATTGGAAAGCACAGGATGTATGGAATCCAGATAAGCGGGAGCAAAGGCTGGAGTATTAGCAAGATCAAATACAGTAAGAGCTACCTGCGCAACAAAGCCGACTATAAGGCCTGCAAGGGCACCTTCCTTTGTAGCCCTCTTCCAGTAAAGTCCCCCCATCATAGGGAAGAAATATGCGGCACTGGCAATGAAAGTAGCTATGTGGATGGCATCGATGATACCATCGATATAGAAAGACCCTATTGTCGCACCTGCAACTATTATTAGTACGCTCACCCTGTTGACAGCGAGCATCTCCTTCATGGTAGCATCGGGCTTTATGTACCTCTGATAAATGTCGCGGGATAGACAGGAACCTCCGGAAGTTGCAAAAGTGTCTGTAGAAGACATTGCAGCTGCTGCCAGGCCTATACCTGCCAGACCTATAAGAAGAGGAGAGAAATGCTCAAAGATGTAAACGAGCAGTGCAGGTTCTGCCTGGGCCATTGCACCCATACCTATCTCTGCAAATGATGCTGCGATATCGGGATATACATGGTTTAGCCCTATGGCAATGATAGTACAGGCCACACCGAATACGAGGAAGATAAAGAATGAACCCAGGATCATACCGTTCCTTGCTGACTTTTCATCCTTTGCAGCCCATACCCTTTGCCACGGGTCCTGCTCTGTGACCCAGCCAGGAATGATGGCAAAGATGAATATCATTACTGCAAGTATACCAATACTGAACGGGTTCCACCATCCTTCCGGTACATCCGAGAGAAGTTCTGAAACGGTCATGACCGAGGATACATCAGCGGAAGTCGCTGAACCGGTTATAGCAACGGCCATCAAGAGAGCGAAACCTGCAAGGAAAGTAAACTGTATCACATCGGTCCATATAACAGCAGAAAGACCTCCAAGTGTCACATATACAGAAACGGCTAATGCCACAATGGCTGCAGCGTATACAGGAGGCAGTCCGAAAAAGATCTCAAGGACCATAGCAAAACCCTTTATATCCGCAACTGCGAAAAGGATCATAACAATGGCGATAATAAGAGCCACAGGACCTCTTATAGAACTGCTGTACCTCTGCTCAAGCAGCTCTGGCTGGGTGATGGCTGGCAGATGCTTGATCTTACCTACTAACAATGCTATCAATAATAATGCAAGGATGTTAGGTGCCACGAAACTCCAGATGGAGCCCATACCCAGCAGCATGTAAAGACCAATAACCGCAAGAATGCCCCCTGCAGTCATCCAGGATGCTGCTGCTGAGCAGCCAATTGCCACGAAATTGATCCTACGTCCTGCAAGCCAGAAATCGGTGACAGACCTCTGTTTCTTTGTGAAATACCAGCCGATCGCGACCAGAACAAGAATATAGGCCGCAAGCAACACCATGAACAGACCATACGAATTCATAATTGATACCTCGTTTTAATCTATTATAATTGATTTAATTTTTCGATAATTAATAAATATATTACTTTCTTAATTGACTATAAAGTTGGTTGCATACATTTTCTCAGGGGTTATATTTAAGCCTTTCAAAAAGATCTGCTTTATAATAAAGCAAGTTTAGTTGAGTTAATGGGCAACTGTAGAATATAACATTAAATGCTTGGAAATAAAGTTATGTTATTATCATAACCCAATATATATCTCTCATCAGTGTCAATTGTATTGCATGACCCTTGAACCGGTCCACATAAAGGCACTATCCGAACTTGCAGACCGTATCGACAGATGCCTGAAGCCGGATGATCTGGAAGAAGATGAAACTGATGGTGTAATGGATATTCTGGAAAGGCTCAAGGAACTGAAACATGATGGAAAAGTGGTGCTTAAGGCCATCGGAAGGCTCAAAAGAGGGAGAGTAAGCATAGAGAAGATGGCTCTGAGCCAAGACCCTTTTCCTGTTACCTATTCATGCGACAGCGGGAGCACAACCACAAGATCCTTTGATAATGGCCTTTACGTGGATTTCTGTCATTGTGCCATGGCCTCAACACCTACTGACCTGGAACTGCACAACAGGAGAACAATAGTTGCTGCCACTTATACCCCCAGTTACAGTGTACATATCGATACCACCGCTAATTGGGAAATATTAGATGAGGGAGCAAGCCGCAGCCAGATAATCCGTATCCAACCAGGTTTGCTGAATAAGCGCATTGACAGGATAGTTCATGATATAGCCCTGTACCTTTCAGAATCCGAACATATTCTGTGGTTGAAGGACGAACTTGACCCCCGGGGCTTTTTCATCATGGATGGACCGATCTATCCCAAACATCTCATGTACTGGATGGTGATTGGATCAGAAGAGGTGCAGCTGTTTTATGACCCTCATACAGAGCGTATACTGCAAAACTACATAGACATCGTGGACCATCACATTGACAAAAAGCTTCCCTTTATTGGTTTCGTGAAGAATCCTGAGGATATGCAGGTGATGCAGACCCTTAGGAAAGAAGGTATGAAAGACCTCCCCTGGCTAATGGATGCACAGTTCTTCAAAAACCTGCTTTCTTTTCCGCCATATCTGGAAGAAAAGAAGAGATGCGATCGCTATATAACCTACACTAACTGGTTCATGCAGCCCAACCAGTTCTATGAGAGAATGCTTGGGACCACATCACCTCTGGTCAAGGAAAAGCTCAGGGCAAGGCACCCACATGAATACTATTCACTGACATTCTTCGTGGTGTATGTCCCTTCAAAGAACCTGCTCTTTAAGATAGAAGCTCCATACGGGCTTACACAGGATGAAGGGATGCGGGATATCATTACAAGGAAAATACTGTATGATATCGCATTAAGTGAGATACCAGGCACACTGAAGAAAGCAGACTCCATTGCAAAGATACAGGTATCGGAAAGAAAACAAATAATCAACAGGTTCAGGTACTCCCGCGTGGATACCACCTATAATGAGACCAGATGGGGTGAATACGATGAAGATAGATAAAGATATACTGGCCTACGTATCTTCAGAAAAAAGAGACAGCAGGATCGTTGAAGGGACTGATGAAACAACTGTTGGGGAGAGGTTCAGCTTCGAAGAATATATGGTCACTACAGAAAAACATCCGTACGCAGAGGACAACACCGACGAAGCTTTCGGGATCATAACCACCGGTATAGAACCTCTTGAGATAACAGAATCCGGCGCAACTATCACCGGATACATCAATACGGAAAGAAGAAAGGATGTGAGGCTGGGAACATATGTGATAGTCCCTTATGTTGAAGAAGACCTGTTCGCAAGGATATGGAAAATGCAGTACAAGCAGGAGTTTGTGGTAGATGATGCCACTGAGATCCATTCCCGCAGGATGCTCAGGTCCAATACCACAGATGAAGTGGATTACAAGTTCCTGGCCTATCTTGACCCCATATGTATCCTTTATCCCAGAGGTAAGGGTCTGGCCCGACGTATGAGCGACCGCATACCCCGACCGAACACCCCCATACTGCCTGTTAAAGACAAGACAAAGATCCAGACAGGACTTAACATTCCCGGAGAAGGCTTATTCCTGGGACATCTCAGCGTAGGGGGTGAGGTGGTAAAGACACATGCAGTACCTCCTACTGTACCCTATTACCTGCGGAATGATTATTCAATGGGTGATCCGCTTGTGTTCAGGCACATGCTGGTATGTGGCAGCACAGGAACAGGTAAAACATTCCTCACAAAGAATATACTGAGGCAGTTCATGGCAGAGGAGAACCGCTACAATGTGAGGGGAACAAGTGCCAGAAAAAATCCCTGTTTGGTAGTGCTTGACCCTCAGGACGAGTATTCCCAGATGTTAGAGGATAATCCTGAACTTACAGCAGATGATGCGTTCAGTTTCAGGTCCGAAAAAATTGATTTCGGAGGATGCATCAATACCCGCACCTTTGTGGCGAAGGTAGATGGTCAGTCATATAATGGCCGCTCAAGGGCACAACAGATGGAGTTCACCATACCTTTCGAGATGGTCAGGAATAATTCCTGGCTCATGGCGCCTGTGGGCATGACCGACCTGCAGTATCAGGGAGTGGAATTGCTGCTGGATGATTTCTTCAAAAAGGCCGGGGATCATACGTATGATCGCTTTCTGGAACACATCAGTGACGATCTGACCCGGGACAACTATGTGCAGAGCGGGAAGGTCCATGAAGCTTCCTATGATGGTATCGTGCGCAGGGTGAGGGACAGATCTCTTAGCAGGGTGTTCGACCAGCCCGCAAGGCCTATTGACCAGATGCTGGAAGAGATAATAAGACCCGGACAGGTTAGTGTTTTCCCTACGGAGTACATAAGCAACAGCCGTATACGTGACCTGATAACTCTCACTTTGATGACGATAATAGTGGACAATAAGTTAAGTACTAAACTTAACACACCTGGAGAAACTGCTGTTAAGGAGACTCCTATTATCCTGGCACTGGACGAAGCCCACAGGTATCTTGCCAGCACCTCCGGCGAGCACAGCAGGAGGATAGTGTCCAAGTTCGCAGAAGCCGCACGGCAGGGCAGGAAAGAAGCGCTGGGATTGTGCCTCATAACCCAAGACCCTCAGGACATCGATGATACGGTGTTCAAGCAGGTCAATACGCGCATCATCCTTAACCTGACAAATGATGCTGCCATCGGAGCACTGAAGGTCAAGAAAGAATATGAGAAGCGTATCCCATACCTGAAGAAAGGACAGATGATCGTGCATAGCCCCGACAACAGTGACATGGTTGAGATCATGGGGTTGCAGAGCTGCGTGGTGAAGCATATATAAACTCCTTTACAACTGATAATTATTCTATTCTTTCAATAGATAGGAGATGGTATTCAAACCGAAACGTATATATTGAGCAAATACGTATGGAGGCATCACGTCAGTAAACAAGATGGGCCGGTAGCTTAGCCAGGCAGAGCGACGGACTCTTAATCCGTAGGCCAGGGGTTCAACTCCCTTCCGGCTCGCCAATCTCTTTTACTTATTATAATTCTTGTTCTGTTAGTTTTTATGATCTTCGAGTGAGAACCTTAAAACACATAAATCCAACGAACTATCTTTATTCACAAGGTGAGCCTAATGCCAAAAGTAAGCGTGGAGATCCCTCAGGAGTTGCTGGACGACCTGAACAGGCACGTGGGGGATGACAAGAAATTCGTTAACCAGTCAGATGCCATCAGGACAGCTATCCGCAAGATGCTGGACATGATGGACGAGATCGATAAAAGGCACGGCAGAGTAAAAGAATGAAAAAAGTGAGATCTTGTGATATTCAGAGATTCCGAAGATATGCAAGACATTCTTCACCTTCTTGAAGGCTTGCCATTTCAGTTACAAGCCTGCCATTGTAGCCCTTAAGGCTTTCCATGACCTTTTTCCACTGCACGGTTCCCCGCCCCAGAGGCAGGTGTTCGTCTGATTTTCCGTGGTTGTCATGAATATGCATGTGCAGGATCTGGTCCTTGCACTTTTCCAGGAACTCATCCACAACTCCCACTGTATTTGCATGGCCTACGTCCAGGGTCATGCCCACATTGTCCCTGTTCACTTCCTCAAGGGTCCTGAGCATCTCATCAGGATATTTGCCGAATATCTTGGGCATTTCGGGCATGTTCTCCACAGCTATCGTGATACCGTACTCTGCAGCAGTGTCGCATACATTCCGGATGGACTCTATATGGGTGCTCCATGCCTTTTCAGGCATCTGTGAACCATAGGGAGATAAGTAACCAGGGTGTACCACCGCCAGTTCCACTATACCACTTCCAAGTTCAAGGCAGCGGTGCATCTGCCTTAATGCTTCATTACGTATCCCATCGTTAAGACCTGCCAGGTTCATATCGGAAAAAGGCAGATGCATTGTGATCTTCAGGTCAGTGGTATCGCGGATCTCCCGCACCTTGCCCAGATTACCGTTATGCAGGGTCTGGAAGCCTTCCTGGACGATCTCCCAGCCTGTGTATCCCAGGTCCTCAAGCTGATAGACCCAGACAAAGGAATTCCCGGTCTCTACTCTGGAAGAAAAGCTCAGATTCCTTACTTTCATGTACTTTCCACGTCCTCTATATCCGGTTCGAAAAGTATCTTGCCCTTTTCAGTGGGAGGGGCAAGCCATTCCATCAGCCTCTGGAGTTCAAAAGATGAACCTGCACTTATTGTTACATGTAGCGAGCCCAGTGGTTCTTCGTCAGCCGGGAAATTAAGACGTCCCACAAAAGCCACAAATTTGCTTATCCTGAAAGATGTGGAAGGTGCATTCCTGCTCATGCCCACCTCAAACTGAGTACGTGCAGTGTCTATAATTTCTTCTTCCCTTAAAAGATGATGAAAATGAAGGAGTCCCTCAAGACCAGTGGTTCCTTCAACCATTCCACATAATCCTGTATCATCGGTCTTATTATAAGTGAGGTCTGCCAGGGGAAAAATGCTTTGAACCGCTGTCCTGACCTTCGCCTCGGTTTCTGTAGGGTTAACTCTGGCTGAAACTTGAACCTCTATCATGCCTGACCCACCATATCGAGCACTTTTTTTCGGAATTCATCAAGTGTTCCCGTGTTCATAATAACAAGATCAGCAGCAGCAATTGCTTCACCCATGCCCCAGCCAAGCTCACGATCATCCCTGACACGCAAGGCATCGATGTCCTTCATGTCATCACTTCTTTTTCTGGCCTGCACCCTTGCGAACCTCGTATCAAGCGGGGCTTCTATGGCAACTAAAGTAAAATCAGAACCAAATGCCTCCTTGAAGCAATTGACCTCCACAAGGCTGCGCACACCATCCACAACAAGAAAATCTGAATCTGATGCTCGTATCTTAGGTATGCAGCGTTTGGCTACAGCATCTTTACCCTCTTTGTTACGCAAGTCAGTTCCTACGCCACCTACGTTAATATCTGTAGGCTCAAGTCCTCTGCGTACAACCTCTTCACGTATCACATCACCCATATTGACGACCTTGATACCTGATTCTCCCAGGATCGATGCAGCTACTGATTTGCCCGAAGCCGGCATCCCTACAAAAGCTAATATCTTCGTCATACCTAACCTGCTGTTGTTTATTGACCTTTATGAAATGTGAATCACACTTCATTGATGTTATAAATAATATACATTCTAAATAAAATGTCTTTGGGAAATTACCTAGATGTAACTGTAACGGCACATTTTATATGTAGGGGTGTAACAAACTATTTGCGTGTGTGCCACAGATAAAATCCAATACTTTTAGATAAGTTTGAGGAAAGGCTATGAGAAATACTGATCCCTCTGTAAGAAAGTAAACATATCACAGTTTTCTTTCTCTGGACATTCTTTTTATATCATACTACGAATAGCGGATTAAAAGACTCTTTTTCGGAGTAACCTGAAAAATGAAGATAGGAAATGTAAAGATAGATGGGTATTTGTTCCTGGCACCGATGGCAGATGTAACCAATCCAGCTTTCAGAATGCTCTGCAAAAAACACGGTGCTGCAATGACATACTCTGAGATGATCAGTGCCGATGCTGTACTTCACGGCAATATAAGAACAACAAACCGTGGTCTTAGTTCAGAGGAAGAGAAACCTTTT
Source organism: uncultured Methanomethylovorans sp. (assembly GCA_937968035.1). GTDB lineage: Archaea > Halobacteriota > Methanosarcinia > Methanosarcinales > Methanosarcinaceae > Methanomethylovorans. The sequence goes on along the minus strand of CALBTS010000167.1, from coordinate 9,477 downwards.
GCCATTCAGATCTTTGGAAACTCTGCAGATACCATTTCCACTGCAGCAAGGATGGTGGAAGAGAAGTATTCACCTGATATAATAGACCTCAATTTTGGATGTCCTGCTAATGTGCTTGTAAAAGATGGATCCGGTTCAGCGCTACTGGATTTTCCTGAAAGGATACGGGAAATAGTATCTGCTGTATATGGAAAAGTGGGGGCACCTGTAACAGCTAAAATAAGAGTGCTGCATGATAGGAAAAAAACACTTGATATCGCAAGAATAATAGAAGAAGCAGGCGCCAGTGCCATTACAGTTCATGGTAGAACGCAGGCTCAGCAATATGCTGGAAAAGCTGAGCATGAATATGCCCGGATCATAAAAAAAGAGCTTTCAATTCCAGTGATAGCAAATGGTGACATTGTTGACGGCCTTTCTGCAAAGCAGGTGCTTGAGCACACAGGATGTGATGCCTTGATGATAGGAAGGGCTGCAATGGGTGATCCACATGTTTTTACGAAGATAGCTCACTTCCTGCGTACCGGAGAACAACTACCCACTGATGAATGTACTCAGAGACTTGCAGATTTCAAAGATTACGTGAGATTGCTGGAGTTGTATGCCCTTGAAGACCATGTGGATATAAGGATACATGCCCGATGGTTCACACGGGGAATGAAAGGTGGGCGACATGTACGTCAGGGCATCTCCGGCACACGGGAAAAAAAATCGATAATTCAGCTTATGGAAAGCATGTGTGAGCAGTTATCCGACAAGGCTACAAATAATGATTTCCATGGTAACTGATACAGTTTTTTATTCGGTTCAAACCGAAAGGCTTTATAACTATCAGACGGTTCATAACCTACACAATTAAACATTGCATTTATACGCAATTGTGAATAAATGCAGTTTATAACTATCCATATTCGGCCAGGATATTCAATAAACAAACAGCAAGAAACAAAGTTGTGCCGATAGTATATTGTTCTAACGTTGTGGAGAATCCAGATGAAAGAGATACGAATACACGGCCGGGGAGGCCAGGGTTCGGTCACTGCTGCCGAGCTTTTAGCCGTTGCAGCTTTTGCTGATGGGAAATTCAGCCAGGCGTTCCCAGCTTTTGGAGTGGAAAGAAGAGGAGCACCTGTACAGGCGTTCACAAGAATGGATGACACGCCTATCAGACTCAGAAGCCAGATATACGAACCTGACTACGTTATCGTGCAGGACCCTACCCTTATAGAGGTAGTAGATGTTGCAAGTGGCCTGAAGGAAGATGGAATAATTATCATAAACAGTGAATTTGACCCCTCGACTTTCAAACTCAACACTAAGGCCAAAGTTGTAACCGTTAATGCCACAAAGATCGCACTTGAGATCATTGGCAGGCCGATAGTTAATACAGTGCTGCTGGGAGCCTTTGCAGGGGCTACCGGTAATATAAGGCCTGAGTCGATCAAGGAAGCTGTAAAAGAAAGATTCCCTGGCAAGGTAGGGGAGAGAAATGCTGAAGCCATCCAACAGGCATACGACATGATGAAGGAGGCAAAGGTATGAAGATAACTATCGGGGGAGTCTGTGAGCCCGGCACCACATTGGCCAACAAGACCGGTGGCTGGAGAACTTTCAAGCCTGTGTACGACTATGACAAATGTATCAAATGCAAGCTGTGCGAACTGTTGTGCCCGGACATGGCCGTGTTGCCCAGAGAGGACGGATATTTCCAGTTCGACTATGATTATTGCAAAGGATGCGGTGTATGCGCCAACGAATGTCCCAAGACGGCTATAACCATGATACTGGAGGAGAAGTAATGACAACCAAGGGAAAACTGGAAATGGAAAAGATGGTCGTCGTAGAGGGGTCTTATGCTGTGGCACATGCTGTCAAGGTATGCAGGCCCAATGTTATATCTGCTTACCCGATCACTCCTCAAACCCATATTGTAGAAGGATTATCTCAGTTCATGGCTGACGGAGAGATACAAAACTGTGAGTATATAAATGTGGAGTCTGAGTTCTCTGCACTTTCTGCACTTGTGGGTTCCTCAGCCGTGGGGGCGAGGTGCTACTCTGCCACAACGTCCCAGGGTCTTGAGTTGATGCATGAAGTACTTTTCAACGTGTCCGGTATGAGACTACCCATAGTCATGACCGTAGTGAACAGAGCTGTAAGCGCGCCCATCAACATCTGGAACGATCATCAGGATGCAATATCTCAGAGAGATACCGGCTGGATACAGTTGTATGCAGAGGATCTGCAGGAAGCAGCCGATATGACCGCACAGGCATTCAAAATTGCAGAGGACAAGGAAGTGCTTATGCCTGCCATGGTGTGTATGGATGGTTTTATCCTGTCCCATGTATACGAACCTGTGATACTGCTGGAACAGGAACTTACTGATGAATATTTACCTGCATATGAACCTTTTACCACACTGGACCCAAAGAAACCCATGAGTTTTGGTGCCCTGGCTGATCCCAATTACTATACCGAGTTCAGATATCTGCAACAGAAGGCGATGGAGAACGCCCTTAAGAAGATAGAGGATGCAGCCAATGAGTTCTATGATGTGTTCGGCAGATACTATGGCGGACTCGTTGATGAATACCAGACGGAGGATGCTGATATAATTCTCATGGCAATGGGTTCCATCGTGGGTACCATTAAGGATACCATTGATAATCTGAGACAGAAGGGTATGAAGGTAGGCTTGCTGAAGGTCAGGTCTTTCAGGCCATTTCCGGCAGAGGCTATCAGGAAAGCCATTAAGGATGCAAAGGTCGTTGTAGTCCTGGATAAGAACATCTCATTGGGACTTAACGAAGGCGCTCTGTTCACAGAAACCAAATCTTGCCTGTACAACACCAAAAACCGTGTACCTGTTGTGGGTTACATGATAGGCCATGGAGGCCGTGACATACGTATGAGCACGATAGAGAAGATCATATCTGAGGCTGAGGAAGTAATGAAGACTGGTATTAAGCTCGAAAGCCAGTTCACTGATGTGAGGGAGGAAATACTATGAAACACCTTTTCGTTTCAGGACACAGGGGATGTGCAGGCTGCTGTGACGCAATGGCTGCCAAGTTCACACTTATGGGGGCAGGCGAGGATTGTATAGTAGTCAGTCCTACCGGCTGTCTTGAAGTCATGACAACTCCTTTCCCTGAAACTTCATGGAATGTGCCCTGGATACACTCACTATTTGAAAATGCTGCTGCTGTGGCATCTGGTATTGAGGCAGCACTGAAGGCCATGGGAAAGAAGGGTAACACCAGGGTTGTTGCCATTGGTGGCGACGGTGCAACTATGGATATCGGTCTTCAGGCTATTTCCGGAGCTTTTGAGAGAGGACACGACTTCACTTATGTCTGTATAGACAATGAAGCTTACATGAACACCGGAGTGCAGAGAAGTAGTGGAACCCCATTTAATGCTTCAACTACTACAAGTCCTGCCGGAAAGGTTTCTTTTGGTAACCAGCGCCCTAAAAAGAACATGCCTGCTATCATCGCAGCACATGGTTCCCCATACGTGGCCACCACATCCCTTGCGTATGGCAAGGACATGATAGCAAAGGTGAAGAAAGCCACTGAAACACCGGGTCCCACATATATACACTGCCACGCCCCCTGTACAACAGGCTGGGGATTTGATACTTCCAAGACAGTGGAAGTTGCCCGGATGGCTGTTAAGACCGGTCTGTGGCCCTTGTTCGAAATGGAAAATGGGGAGATCACAAAGGTCAGGAAGATAGGTACGCCATCACCAGTTGAGGATTATCTCAAGATGCAGAGCCGCTTCAAGCACCTGTTCAACAAGGAAGGCGGTGCAGAAGAGATAGCCAAGATACAGGCCATCGCTGATAAGAACATTGAGCACTACGGGCTTTAAAGGCCTGTAGCTATTCTTTTTTCTGTGTTGTTTTTCTCTAGGTTTTTTCTTTTCTAAAAAAGTGATAAGAACTATCAGTTACTATTTACCTGCATGAATGCTGAGGAAAATATCCCCGACAACACCCACAACTTTGATAATATCTTCTCACTTCTGCGGGAGGTGTATCCTAATGCTGCCCCTGCCCTGCGTTTTAGTTCTCCTCTGGAACTTCTAGTAGCCACCATTCTTTCAGCCCAGTGCACGGACCGCCAGGTGAACCAGGTCACTCAGTCCCTGTTCAAGAAATACCGTACTCTGGAAGATTATGCTGCTGCTGATGTATCAGCATTTGGAAAGGAAATATATTCCACAGGCTTCTATCACCAGAAAGCAAAACACATCATCCAAAGCGCTCAGATCATGCTTACAGATTTTGGAGGTAAGGTACCCGATACCATGGAGGGTTTGCTGCAGCTTCCCGGAGTTGGCAGGAAGACTGCAAATATAGTTCTGTCAAGAGCCTTTGGGAAAATAGAGGGTATTGCAGTGGACACACATGTGAAAAGACTATCAAATCGCCTCGGCTTCACCCAACACGAAGACCCGGAAAAGATAGAGAAGGACCTTATGAGGATTGTAAAAAGAGAGGATCTGGAAACCCTTTCCATGACCCTGATCCTGCACGGGCGCAATGTATGTATGGCGCGCAATCCGAAGTGTGTGGAGTGTGTTGTAAAGGAGTTGTGTCCATCGAGCAGAGCATAATAGAATAAAAACAAACCTATTTTACTTCTTTCATGTTTATCTGGAATGTTATGTAAGTTTGATGTTTCAAACAAATACTTGTTTCAAGAAGCTAGCTCATATATTCCAGTGTTATACCTAACCTATTTTCATTATAGATTAATTATATATACGTGGTAATTGCTCTACTGCCCTTTGATGAACAATTAATGCCGCGCGTCGAGCAAGATAATATGGATGTAAGAACCGGGATTTCTGGGTATTTTAAGGAATCGTTTTTAAGTGACCTCAAAGCAGGTTTTATTACAGCTATCGTGGCACTGCCACTTGCTATTGCTTTTGCCATCGCTTCCGGTGTTGAGCCAGTGATGGGTCTTTATACGGCCGTGATAGCAGGAATGCTCGTATCTGCCACTGGTGGTTCCAAGTATTCTATAACCGGACCTACCGGTGCTATGACGGTTATCATCCTGTCCACCCTGAACAGCCATGGATTGGAAGGGCTGCTACTTGCAGGTTTCCTTGCAGGTATATTCCAGATACTCTTCGGCCTGTTCAAACTGGGCAAGGTAGTCAAATACATTCCACTGCCTGTCATATCCGGATTCACAAGTGGTATTGGTGCTATCATATTGATAGGACAGATACCTAACGCGCTGGGTATGGCGATCCCTGCAAAGGAATACGCATGGGAAACTGTTGTTGCCATCATTGAGAACCTGAGTGCCGCTAACTACAATGCATTATTGATATGTATAGCCACTATTATACTCCTGCTCCACCTACCGGCGATCTTAGTCAAAATAAAATACCTGAATAGCCTTCCTGCATCCATAGTCGCACTGATCCTGTCAGTATTGCTGATTTATTATATGGAGATCGACATCCCCATTGTAGGCAGTATCCCGGCTGGTATTCCTACTATACAGATGATCAATCTCAACCCACAACTGGTGCTGACGGTTCTGCCAGCATCCCTGACCATAGCACTATTAGGAACCATAGAAGCTCTGCTCTGTGCTGTTGTCTGTGACGGTATGACCAACACAAAGCACGACAGCAACAGAGAACTCATGGGACAGGGACTGGGAAATATCATTCTTCCATTCTTCTCAGGAATTCCCTGTACAGCTGCCATTGCAAGGAGTGCGGTAAACATACGTGAAGGCGCAAAGACCAGAATATCGGGAATTATCCACGCCCTTATATTATTCGCCATACTTCTGTTCTTTGGTCCGATAGCCGCATTCATTCCAAAAGCCTACCTTGCAGGAGTACTTATACTGGTCTCTGTAAGGATGATCAACATCACCGAGTTCAAAACTATCATGCACATCAGCAAAATGGACACCACTGTCCTGATCGCCACATTTGTCCTAACAGTGCTCACAGATCTGGTTTTCGCAGTGCAGATGGGCATGTTCCTTGCAATAATCCTGCTGTTCATAAGGCTCACGAATGTCATTGATATCCAGACCATGGAGAACTACGACAAATCAACGGGTATTAACGCTACTATATTTTCTCACCCATATCTTGAAAAGAACGTTTCTGTATACACTCTCAACGGACCTTTCTTCTTCGGGGCAATGAATGTTTTCGAGAGCAAGATAAATGAACATATTAACATCAGCAGGCCTCATATAATACTGCGTATGCGTTATGTACCGTTCATTGATACCACTGGACTTGAAAGGCTTAGAAGTTTCATAAGTATGAGTAAAAAGAGGAATCAGAAAGTCTATCTCACCTCAATACAGCCGGAAGTGATGAGGAGAATGAAAAACGACGAAGACCTTATGGAACTGATAGAAAAACAGCATGTACACATATTTGAACACACACAGGATGCTCTGGAATACGTGAAGAAGAAGAGTGGGAATGAGAAAGTAGCGTGATCTAAAAAGTGATGATGGAATTTGACCTCAAAGCTCAACCATCATCCCATACCCAAACTTATCCGTAGGCCTCTTGAAAAAGCCAAATTTTTCATAAAAGGCTTCTTTTCCTTTTGCAGACATCAGGGTTACGTACGAATAATCCTGCACGTTCTCTTGCAGATATGACATTATCTTTTTCATCAGTGCAGTGCCGATGCCTTGATTCTGGTATTCTGGTAGAACAATGACATCTGCAATGAAATAGATGAAACTATGATCTCCGACCAAACGGGACATGCCTATAATATGATCATTTTTCACGGCACAAACACAGTAAATGGAATTATTGAGGCTTTTTTCTATTGCATTTTTATTAGGAAAGGGCCAGTTGACTGACTGCCTTAAATAAATGTACTCTTCAACAGAGGGAAGCTTTTCTTCAAGAGAATAATCTATAGTATCCATTTCATCAGCTAATATATAGTGTGATCATAAAAAGCTATACAAAATTTGAAGAATAGTAGACATACCAGTCATTCAGAAGCCGAAAGCATCCTTAAATCTTAGCTTTCAGCCTTGGAACTTCAACTTTCAATTTAGAAACAAATATTTTGATCCTTCATCATTTCTGTACTTTTTGCCCGCATTCACCACAGAACTTTACTCCCGGCTCCAGTTTAGCTCCACAGCCTGTGCAGAACACATCCTTCTGGATCTTTGCACCACATTCTGGACAGAACTTGACCTTTGGATCAGAAAGTGGAGCATTGCATTCTGGACATGCAGCCCTTACACCAGCTCGCCAGCTTTCTTCTTTCAGTACCTCTCTGTCTTCTTCTGCCATTTTAGAGTGGGCCCAGATCTCTTCCACCGTACGGCTTGACTGAGCAGCTGCCATTTCTACAGCTATGTCCGGAGAACAATCCTTACAAAGCCCTTTTTTATCATTCCAGCAGCTTTTCTTGCATACCCAGGAAGAACATCTCGGACACTGAATGAAATCAGGTTTCAGTTCCTGCATCGCTTCAACAAAAGCAGCATCGTGAGCCTGTTCCCAACCAGCAGAACGCGCTCTTTCACTAAGATCAGCAGCACGTCCGAAAATACCACCGAACAGACCGCTGGCCGCATCCAATGCCCCTGTGACCTTACCGATAGCTGATGCCTTGAAACGTGTTCTATACCCAGTGCCACAGCGATCGCAGTAAAACTCGAATTGGAATCCCTGATTGGTACTCTGGTCGGAATAATTCCGGGTGAATTCTATTTTGCCGCTCATAGGTTTTCTCCTTAAAGATGATCTACGGTGATATTTTCTGATATATGATCAATGAATACAGGCATTGGACTTTTAAGCATGTAACTGGCATCCAATACCATATCTCTCGAAGATAAAGCATTAAGTTGCAATCAGAATTTGTGATTGCCATATATTTGCTTTGCCCTTTGATTCTCTCAGTTTTCTCTCATCCCCAACTGAACAAAACTCACCTCTGGCGAATAAAACATACTTCAGGCATTCGATCCCTCAGAAGTTATCATTTGCAAACAACTGCTTCGCAAACTCAATCCTCTTCTCCAGACCCGGCCCTTCAAACTCTTCCACAACCTTCTCAAGCAGTTGCGGTATTGGAAGATTTTGTGGACAGGCATTCAGGCATTGACCGCACTGCACACATTGGGATGCGAAATTCCTTTCAGCTCCTCTTAGAATGCCTCCGAGCTTTGCAGCATACATTATCATCAACCTATCTTTTCCACCGAACATGTACAAATTATTGTACGTTTCAAAACAGGCAGGAATGTCCACTCCCTGTGGGCAGGGCATACAGTATCGGCAACCTGTGCAATTTATTTTCATCAGTTCTCTGTACTTATCTGCTACCCTGTCAATAAGTTTGAGCTCTTTAGCTGTCAGGGAATCAGCAAGACCTTCCCCTGCAGACTTAAGGTTCTCTTCAACATGATAAGGCTCGGTCATACCTGAAAGCACTACAGTGACCTCGGGATGGTTCCAGACCCAGCGCAATGCCCACTCCGCAGGACTGCGCTTGACATCAGCTTCGTTCCAGATGTCCATTATCTCACATGGAACAGGATCTGTCAGATTGCCACCTCTTAATGGCTCCATTATCACAACTCCAAGATCATGGGAAGCAGCGTATTCAAGCCCCTTTCTTCCTGCCTGTATATCCTCATCCAGGAAATTATACTGTATCTGGCAGAAATCCCAGTCATATCCATCCACAACATCCTTAAAATCCTCGGCATTACCATGATAGGAAAAACCTGCGTTGATGATGCGCCCATCGGCCTTGGCCCTGTCAAGAAAGTCATTAACACCTAAGTCCCAAATAGTCTTCCAGCTGCTGCCTACCAGACTGTGTAAGAGGTAATAGTCAATGTGGTCTGTGTTCAGTCTCTCAAGCTGCTTGTTAAGGAAACTATCCATGTCATCAAGGTTTTTTACCATCCATTGAGGCATTTTTGTCGCAAGCTTTACTTTTTCCCGGTATCCGTCTGCAAGCACACGTCCGAGGAATGGCTCACTTTCTCCCATGTGGTAAGGCCATGCGGTATCTATATAATTGACCCCATTATCTATTGCATAGTGGATCATTTGAGTGGCTTTTTCCTCATCTATGCTTCCGTCCTGTTTGGTCGGAAGGCGCATGGCACCAAAACCAATTATTGAAAGCTTATCTCCATTCTTTGGCATTTTCCTGTATAACATGGTACTCCTCTTTTTGCTCCCAAATTAATATCAAATAATTATGTAAAGATCATTTTTAGATATTCCTTTCCACATCAACTGAAATGATATTTCTCCCTGATATCCAGCCGATCCCCTCAAATGATCCCGTTGAGGACAAAACCAATCTTACAACAGTCTTTTCCTAATCGCACAATATGGGCATGAGTTATTCTTGTACTACTTCGTGCAGATCGGAAGAGCACACGTCTGAACTCCAGTCACCGAATACGATCT
>CALBTS010000166.1 GCA_937968035.1 uncultured Methanomethylovorans sp. | reverse complement strand
ACCACCGAGATCTACACTCTTTCCCTACACGACGCTCTTCCGATCTTGTCTTCCCTTCAAGAATAAACATATCGCCCGTACTCTGCTGTTCACCTGGCTCTCGTCTCGCAAGGAGTTTTTCGCCTTCGCTAGTTGTAATGACAATTCCAAACCATGAGCAAGAATCGCGGATTGTGGCAACTGGGACGGCACATCGATCGGAACCAAGACAATAGTCAATTATCGGTATGACTGCTGACTTACCCGTCTTCGATGCTCCAGTGATTACATTAAGTTTCCCTTTTTCAAAGGGTATGACGCGAGGTGAACACTGATCATTTCTTGGCCAGAGGATTATGGCTTTTAGTTGAAAGAACATGCTAGAACTCCACCTTCAGAATGCCTGCAACTTCGAATAATGTAAGCTCCCTACACCAGATCCCTAATTTCTCTACCGCCTTCATGAGATTGTTAACTGTTTTTCCTTCGGTCGGCGCAGCGGAGTACGACCTCGGCCAAAGCACAGCTTCGATCGGTACAAGAGTCAGCAAGCCTGTGCGAAGGGCTATTTGTAAAGATCTCATTGAAAGATCCCGCATTGCGAGCATCCTTGGATGGACTGCCATCATCACGTCTGCTTGATTGCGGAACTTCTCTTCGAACTTCCTGAGGCCAGAGACTGATTTGGTTCCGATAACCTCATCAAGTGTTCGGGCATGAAATGCTAGAGGAAGAACAATCAAAATGAGGGGTAGAGGCACACCAGTTGTAGTAGACTCAGGGCAATAGCCGCATGCAAAACGCCAAAGGAGCACTGCACCAAGAGCAGGATTCTGCATCACCTGAACTTCATTAAGTATACTGGTCATACTTTGCTTCCCAGATTATTGCCGATGCCAATATTATGAGAACTGGTCCCTCGTTCTTCAGAAACTATTGAACTTTTGGTGGTCATCTCTCGATAGCGTGGATGCCAACCAATTTGAAGAGAGTCTGCAAGGGTATGAAAGCTACCTGGCACGAAGTACGCTGGGACATCCATCCCTTGTAGGCGAAGTTGAATACCTATACATTGGGCAAAAAGTAGTCGTCCACGCTCCTCTTCCATTGCACCTTTTTGTTCAATATCAAGACGCATTTTATGGCTTTGCCATGTTCGCCTTAGGCCTTCCTCGAACTCATGGAAACTACCTTCTAATACATCTCCTCGTTCACTCCATGTAGTTCGATCCACAGCGGACCTAAGAAAGTCGTTTACGGCTTGGACAAGTTCATTTTCTTCGCAATTCACAGCTTCGAGCTGGCGTACATAGACTCTGCATCTTAGTTCTGCTTCCACATCAGCAGGATTGACTTCAGCTGGCGTTGAGTTCAAGAAAGTATTAGATCTATCGAATTTCCTTGCTGCTGCAACAAGTTGATTATTGAAATCTTCCCACTTAAGAATTGCTGGTATCTTCTTTTCAATGCACTTGTCAATTTCTCTCTTCACCCAGCCAAGCAGATGTTTTAGCACATTTTCAAGTGCTTCTTCACCAAGCGCCTTCTCTCTTAGAACGGGTAAAAGATCATCGTTGGGCGATCCAGATCCATTTTCAAGTTTAATCCCAGTGAAGAGTCCGGCTAGAATATCATCTGACGCAGATAAAACATTATTGACATATTCGCCTAGATCCACAGGGAGTTTTGATCTTGCACTATAGGTTGGAGGCTTGCCCCAGAACTCTTCACGCAATTTAGATACAAGGATAGATGCATCAACTCTGTTTGTAACAGCATTGATACGATCAATAACACTACCGTGATATCTCTGAGCAACGTAAAGGATAAACTTCGTATCTTGCTTAAGTGCTCCACTCCGTATGGCATGAATCCAATTACTAAGGGTCTTCCATAGATCAATAGAGTGATCCGAGACGGGATTATGTGCGAGACCACTCTTATCTTGTTCAGCTATTTTGTTTAAAGAATCAGACGTCGCGACATCATCAAGATACTCTACAGAAATCGATTGTCCCTGGTGGGCACGTAGTAGATGAGCTGCTGCACGGGTGAGTTGAAGCGAATACCCATATAGTTGGCCTGGCACCTGTGTGCTTCGTTTTGTCTTCGCTTTCCTAGTCATGCCGTCGTTCTCTATAAGAAGCTTGCTTTTTGTAGCTCTTCAAGGTCATACCTGAAGATTATAGACTCTCTTTCTTGCTAGTGCAATGAAAACATATGTCATTTCGGGCAGATCGATATCACTGTTGGAGGGTGAATTCTCTACTGATATTGGAGCTCCATTCTATTCGGAGGTCTCCAATGTCCCCAGTATCAGCATTCCACACCCAGCCCCGTGAGGGGCCGCCCG
>CALBTS010000165.1 GCA_937968035.1 uncultured Methanomethylovorans sp. | reverse complement strand
GTTGGCAATCCAATTAACGCTATTATCACTCATTCTGTAACCTTGTAATGTATTACAGACTCATCTTTAAAGGTCATTTCTATTAAACATTTTTGAATTATTATGGGGATTCACTGCTTAGATGATCCAGCATCTCATTGACCTTTCCAGGCAAATGAACGTGGAAAGGCACTGGGCCTGACTGAAGATGAGATCGCATCCTATGATGCACTGGAAACGAATAGCGGGTTGAAGAAATCGTATGGTATTGATTAGATACGCTGCCTTCATGAACATATTTCAGCACTTAAAACGCAATTTGTTTGCAATTTCATCTACAATTTCAGCTGTTAAAATATGATAGCCTTTATTAATATATAAAGAAACAGCGTTATACGACAAGACTTTTATAAAACTATTTTTTTCAAAAGGAATTTTGGAACCAACTACTGCAATTATTGATTTTATTTTTATTTCATCCTCAGCTAAGTTGTAGTAAATTTTCTGGATTGTGCTTCCATATTTATTATTGTTTAAATAACGATATACAAGATAGCTACTTCTTTGGATTTGGTCAAATGGAGTATAAGATCCATCATTAAAGACAGATTGTACATAATTTTTACTCCAATTCTTTGTTTCAATTACGAATACTCCAGTAGGACCTATGACAAGATGATCTATTTGAGCAGACTTCAAAGATGAACCTTTAAATTTTATGTAATCACTCAACTCAAGGTATAAATCATTGAATAAATAATAATTATCAGAAAGCTCACATAAATTTTGAATAACAGCTAGCTCTCCTAAAGCCCCTTTATATTCATTTGATTTCTTAATCTCTTCTAATTTACTAAGTTGAAACACTAATTTGGATAGCCTATATTCAACTTCTTTATCTGTATTGTTTTCAAGACGGTTTAATTGAAGTTTTAAAGATTCAAGTGATGAAAGTGAACCTACAAGTCGTTTCTTTAGTTCAATCTCGAGATCTGTTTCGAGGTAATTTAATTTCTTAATAGAACGACGTAATTTTAATTTGTTGGGAATGTAATTAAGCAAGTGCCTTATGTCAAATTTAAATAACTGTAATTCTTCTATTTCTTTTTTTAAAACCTCAGTTTCTATTTCAATATCTTTCTCAACCTGAAACTTTTGTAATTTTAGGGTATTTTCAGCAACTCCAATGTTTATGTGTAAGTCGTCTACTTCTGATTTAATTTGATCATAGATTATTGGTTTTTTTTCTTCGTATTGTTCTTTAATATCCTTTAAAATCAAGTCTATTTCAGTTAAATTCTCTATTGTAAATCCTGCTTTACGGACAAGATTTATTAGATCCTTCTCAGCTCCTGACTTTCCATATTGAACTACCACAAGAAATACACCTTTATTAAACTATTATAGACTAAATTCTCAACTTCAGTAATTATAAACACCAACCCTTGAATGTAAGATAATAGATAGTTTCCGCATATATTTTTAGTGCATAGAGAATTTCTATATAGTTTATATAGGTAGTATCCCTATTTTGCTGTAAATTAGACTGTACCTCTTGTATGTTCTTACTCTTTTTCTCCTGCTCTACAGCATTTTAGACACGTTATATGATAGAAGAACTCATTGACCTTGCTGAAGCACTTGGCCTGACCGAAGATGAGATTGCATTCTATGATGCACTGAAAACAAATGACAGTGCTGTTAAAGTGATACCCTGCGGACTATAGCACAGGAACTGGTGGTCACTCTCTACAGGACCGTTCGTGAGAATTTCCGTGCACATATGCGTGTGCTTGTGAAGAGAATATTGCGTTATCGAACAAGCATGAGAAAGCTACTAAGACTGTGCTGATGCAGGCAGAAGTGCTGTCACAAGAATGAGCGGTGGTGACTTGAAAGGTAATTTACAGCATTTTAGATACGCTACCAAGAAATTTGGCTAAATATAAAGTAACTAAAAAATGAATGTGAAGCGAATTATTTTCGCTCCCACTTAATAGTTCCGCTTTTCTGGCTGCTTGTATCTTTCATCCTCAGGATGATGTCACGGTCAACTTCGGTCTCTGATCAGCATTCGGCCATTCCGAACTGTAGAAGGCAATATAATTATTGCCCTCGGTCTGTGCCTTCAGGAAGAAACCGGTATTTGTAGTACCGCTGACGTATTCCTGCACTAGCTGTGTCACATCGAATTCATAGTACTTGTTGTCGGGGACTGTAACAGCCGGGAAAGTTACTGAAGCATACGGAGTAGTACCCTGAGCAACTCCGTTCTTATCGAACCAGTTTCCACCGGCTGTAGTCCAAATAGTTCCTGATGCTCTTGAGTTCCAGGTAACATACTTTGGATCCCATTCCACAGGTCTGTAAACTTCCACTACAGTATCAGAAGTACGTGTCTTGCCTGCGGGGTAATACCA
>CALBTS010000164.1 GCA_937968035.1 uncultured Methanomethylovorans sp. | reverse complement strand
TTCTGGTCCTGTCTGTTGGTCTGTCCCTGGCTTTAGCAGCTCTTAATGTACTTTATCGCGATGTGCAGTTCATCTGGGCTGTACTGCTGCAGGCAGGCTATTTTGCAACTCCCATAATGTATACGGTCGAGGTATTTCCTGCAGATCTGAGAAGCATCGCACTTCTTAATCCGATAGCCAGGGTGATAATCGCTGCAAGAGATACAATAATCTACTCTTCCCCCATGCAAACGGAGGATCTGATATTCATGGCTGTTGCAGCAATAGTTTTCCTATTTGCAGGATATTTAATATTCAACAGGATCGAACCTCGCTTTGCGGAGGAGATCTGAATGCCTGTGATCGAAGTGGAGAAACTTGAAAAATCATTCCGCATCCCACATGAAAAACGAACCACACTGTTCGAGGCACTTACAGGAGTGTTCAAGCCGGAATCATATGAGGTATTCGATGCTTTAAGGGACATTAACTTCGATGTGGAAGAAGGTGAATTCTTTGGTATTATCGGAGAGAACGGAAGTGGAAAAAGTACCCTTTTGAAAATAATAGCAGGGATCCTGTACCCTTCTTCAGGTGAGGTACATATCCGCAAGAAAGTTACACCCTTCCTTGAACTTGGCGTAGGTTTCCAGCCCGATATGACAGCGTTGGAGAACATAAAGACCTATGGCACTATAATGGGAATGTCAAAATATGATATTAAATCAAGAACAGATGAGATACTGGAATTTGCAGGGCTGGAGAAGTTCAGGGATACGAAATTAAAGAACTTTTCTTCCGGAATGCAGGTAAGACTTGCTTTTTCCACTGCTATCCAGACAGATCCAGAAGTTTTGCTGATGGATGAAGTGCTTGCAGTGGGTGACATGGATTTCCAGCAGAAATGCCTGGATGTCCTGAACAGCTACCGCAAAGAAGGCGTAACAATAGTATTTGTGTCCCATGACCTTGGTTCTGTCAGAAGGTTCTGCGACAGGACTTTGCTACTGCACAAAGGAGAGCAAGTAGCTTTAGGAAATACAGCTGAAGTGATAGATAAGTATGTGTATGGGGAGGGAGCTGTTGATTCATGCGATATTGAGAAAAACGAAGCTATTGAAGCTAAAGTCGAAAAGAAGATTGTTGAGATCACTACCGTGAAGTGCATTGACAAAAGGGGTCAGGTCAATACAAATATAATCTCTGGTGATCCTATGACTGTAAGAGTAGAGTTCCTTGCACATGAAGAGGTCCATGATCCAATTGTAGGGATCGTTTTTTACTATAATGACATTTATTGCTATGGAACGAACACTGAGTTAAAAGGATATGAACTCGGAGAAGTGAAGGGAAAGAATTACGTCGATTTTAAGATCTTGAAAATGCCGATAATTGAAGGGAAAATAGATATTACAGTGGCTATTGCCTCACATAATTATCAAATGAACTATGATTGGCATGAAAGATGCTATTCATTCAATGTAATTAATCAGGGAAGAGATATCGGTCTGTTCTTAATGGAAACACAGTTGGATATGAGCCGGTATGAGTAAACATATCTCAATTCAAATTAATTTAATACAGAAGGTTCTTTATGATTTCCCATATACTCGATCTATATAAAACAGTTGAATTCGATTTTAGATCTTGGTCTTATGCAGAGGATGAACTTGCATATCTTTTTGAAGAATGGGTGCCATATTACCGAATGAAATATGCAATTTGCAAAGCTATTGATCCCAAGTCGATCTTGGAGATAGGAGTCAGATACGGATATAGTGCAATTACTTTTTTGAACTCGGTGCCTGATGCCCGTTACCTTGGGATAGACAATGATTCCGAAACATTTGGGGGAGCAAAGAATGCTATTCAATGGGCACGTAAGATAACCACTGGATATGATGCAGATTTCCTGATGAAAGACACTCAGAATATGGGCCATTTGCCTGGAAATCACTGGGACTTAGTTCATATCGATGGTCAACAAGATGGCGATGGAACTTTTCACGACCTTGAACTTGCAATAAGGAAAGCAACCTGGGTACTCGTTGATGGATATTTTTGGTCAAATGAGAATATGTTTGCCTCAACGCAGTTTATGAAAAAATACAGCAAATTTATAGAGTATGCCGCAATTATCCCAGGATATGCCGGTGATCTCCTCATTAAAGTAAAGATGCCTCCAAAGGAAAGAGGACAGGAATATCTGTCCTTATCCTCTGAGTACGATAAGGAATATTTTGAGAACGACTGCGGCGGTTATGTTTCTTTCAAGCGTGATCGTGGAAGGAAATTGGAAGATCCTCGCCTGGTCATACCGTGTCTTCTTGCAAAACCAAAAAAAGGGTTGAAGATCCTTGATATCGGTTGTGGCCGCGGGGAACTATGTTATGCTCTTGCCAAAATGGGCGCAGATGTTACAGGAATAGATTATTCAGAAGAAGCTATCGATATTGCACGAAAAACTTTTAATGATGATGATATAAAAGGAAAACTATCTTTTGTGTGCGAAGATGCTGTTACATATCCCATGGAAAGCACATTTGATGTGATAATTGCTACAGATTTTTTAGAACATGTGGAAACTCCTGTTCTAGAGCAAATCCTTAAAAAGTGTGCACAGCATCTTAACCCCGATGGGAAACTTATTCTCCATACTGCACCCAATCTAGAATACTACCATAAATATTATCCAGAGTTACGTCTCAAGGCTAAGGAAGCGGGGTGCTATCTGCCAGCAAATCCACGAACATACTATGAAGATATAATGCATATAAACGAACATACACCAAATTCTCTTGAGGCTTTGCTTTCCGGTGTCTTCGATCATTTTGTGATATGGGTTGCATCTGAAACTGATACAATTGGCTCGTTGGCTGCAGAATATACCGAACAAATGATGGCTGCATCAAGAAGTATCTTCGCAGTCGCATCTCATAGTCCTGTATCAAAAGATCTTATCCTTTCAACCCTCACTCAAAAACCTCTTGACCCTAAAAGAACTGCTATAGAGATGAAACTAAAAAAGCAAATAGAGGATATGATCGTAGGTGAAGAATATATTCTTGAGATAGAGGTTCAAAATAATGGCAAAGATAAACTGGCATCGATCCCTCCGAATCCTGTGCATATTGCATATCATTGGAAAGATATGAAAGACAACCTGATCGTGTATGATGGCCTTCGCTCAACTTTGGCAGTTCCACTTGAACCTATGGAAAATCAAATGATAGAAATGAAAATCATGCCTCCACAGGAACCTGGAAAATATATCCTTGAGGTTACGATGGTTCAGGAATCTTGTTTCTGGTTTGAAGATATGATACCTGGTCTGCCGTATAAGGTAGAATGTGTTGTAAGAATGGCAGAAATATGAAAATGTTGGGGATAACATGGATACTTTTGAGATACATGATGAAGAAGTGAATGTTGAAGAGATCATGAGAAAGATAAGGGAGAATATCAGTAAGCGAAAAGAGCAAGGTACCTATCCGCCCGAATTGGATGCAGCAGCCCGGCAGATGATCTCAGATCCAAAAAAGACATTGGGAGAAATTGCCGATGAACTGACCAATCTGAACATTAACTCTGATATTCAAAATAATAGTTATGTTATTAGTTCTCATCGTCCCATTGTAGGAAAACCGCTCATCAAAGGCAGGGAGATCGTACATGGAGAAGTCCGGAGATATGTGGACCCAATAATCTTTAAACAGATAACTTTCAACCAAAATGCAGCTAAAGTTCTCAATAATGCAGCTTACCGTATTTCAAATATAGAAAATACTATTGGAGGTTTTGGAACAAAAGACCAGCATGTTCCTGAACCAAAAACCATTAAACAGGATCTCAAAGAAACCGATGAACGACTGTTCGATATAGAGGACACGTTCCATGCTCTGAAGCAACAGATAAATGATGAAATAATAGTTAACAGCAAACTGTGTGAAATGGTCGATCAGCTCAGAGATGATATGAACAATACTCTTTCCATGCTAAAAACTGAAATGAAAAAAGAAAATGAAGCAATGATACGTTCAATTATTGCAGCAATGGATGCTGATATCGAGAAAAAGGCGTGGCTTGCCCAGACTCTTGATAAGCGGAACTTACAGGGAATCTCACAAACGGAGAAACTGTTACAGCCACCCCAGCTGGACACTGGTGTGAATTACTTTGTTTTTGAGGATAGATTCCGAGGAGCCAGAGAGGATATTGCTCAACGGCAGACTGCCTTTCTCCGTTATTTCGAAGGATGTAAGAATGTACTCGATATTGGCTCTGGAAGGGGAGAGTTCCTTGAAACCATGCGTAAACACGGAATCGGTGCCAGGGGAGTAGATATCGATGAGACCATGGTGGATTTCTGTCGCTCAAAAGGTCTCGAGGTGGAACTGGAGGATGCATTTGACCATCTTGAGAAGTTAGAGGATGCTAGCCTGGATGGAGTATTTATAGACCAGGTGGTAGAGCACTTAGAGCCTTCATACCTTGTCAGATTACTGAAACTGTGCTTCCAAAAGATGAAATATGGATTCTATCTCATTGCAGAAACCGTGAATCCGCTTTCTTTCTCATCCTTTGCAAATTTCTACATTGATCTAACTCATATCAAACCCGTTCATCCTGAAACTTTAAGGTTCCTGCTGGAATCCACAGGTTTCAGGGAAGTCAAAGCTGTATTTTCATCCCCTATGCCGGAAACTATGAGATTGCAGAAACTTGTGACAAATGAGGGTTCCACTGATGCAGAAAGATATCAGGCTGAAATTTTCAACCGGAACATAGAAATGCTAAATGCTACTCTTTACGGTGAACAGGATTATGCAATGATCGGAAAAAAATAATACAGAATTGATATTAGATATTAATTGCATAAAATTTGTTGACTGATAAAATGAAAATAGCTTTCGTTATACCATGGTATGGAGACATTCCCGGTGGTGCTGAAACGGAGTGCAGGCAAACTGCCGAAAACCTGCAAAAGAGTGGGCTGGATGTTGAAATACTAACTACATGTGTAAAACAGTTTTTAAGTGACTGGAACACGGATCACTTTAAGGAAGGAACCTATAAAGAAAATGGCATCACTGTTAGAAGATTCAGTGTTCGTAAAAGGGATACTAAGAAGTTCGATCAGGTCAATTTCAAACTTATGAATGATTGCAGGATCTCTCCTGTCGAAGAGCAGATCTACATGGAGAACATGATAAACAGCGATGATCTTTACTCATACATACGAGATCATGGAAATGAATATAATCATTTTTTCTTTATTCCATATATGTTCGGAACCACCTATTACGGTTCGCTGATATACCCTGAAAAATCGATATTGATACCCTGCTTACACGATGAAAGCTATGCTTATATGCATATCTTCAAAAAGATGTTCAAAGATATCAAAGCAGTGATATACAATTCTGAGCCGGAGAAAGAACTTGCAAACAGAATTTATGATATCAAAGGCCATCAGATAGTTATGGGCGCAGGCATGGATACAGATATTCCATATAATGCCCAGAGGTTTCGGGACAAATATGATATAAAGAACGATTTTCTCCTATATGCAGGCAGGAGGGACTCTGGGAAAAATGTCTCTCTGCTCATGGAATACTTTGCCAGGTACAAAGAATCTTGTGATGGAAACCTGAAACTGGTGCTTATAGGGAAAGGAGAACTAACTGTTCCAAAAGAACACATGCATGATATCATCGATCTGGGATTTGTCCCTCTCGAGGATAAGTTCGATGCTTATGCTGCTGCAACATTGTTCTGCATGCCTTCAACAAATGAAAGTTTCTCCATTGTGATCATGGAGGCGTGGCTTTGTGGAACTCCTGTTCTGGTGCATGCGGATTGTGCAGTGACCAAAGACCATTGCATCAAAAGCAACGGTGGATTATATTTCAGCAATTATGATGAATTCGAAGAATGCCTCAAATATTTCCTGACAGATCCTGCCAAGAGAGATCTGATAGCAAAAAATGGAAAGGAATATGTGATCAGGAACTATAGCTGGGAGACGGTTATAAGGAGATATGAAAAACTATTAGATGTGGTTTAAAATGGAAATTCATCAGATATTACCAACAATATCTCCCGGAGATGCAATTGGAAATGAAGTGTTACTTATAAGGGAGATCTTAAAAAGCTGGGGGTATGAATCAGAGATATTTGCACAGAATATACATGAATCAATAGATTGCGCTAACTATTATTTAGAGCACAAAAAAAGATCATCTAAAAACAATGTTTTGATCTACCACCTGTCCATCGGCTCAGAGGTTTCAAAATACGTAATGAATGCACCTGACAGAAAGATACTTCTGTATCACAACATAACTCCTCCTCATTTTTTCTATGGGATCAATGATAACCTTGCATTGATCTTGGGGCATGGGCGTAACGAATTGAAAATGCTGGCTGAGAAAACAGATGTGGCTTTGGGTGATTCAGAATATAATCGTCTTGAGCTTGAAGAAAATGGATATAAGGAAACAGGAGTCTTACCATTATTGATCGATTTTTCAAAGTATGATATGCATAACACAAAGATCATTGATAAATATGATGACAACTGGACTAATATTCTATTCGTTGGCAGGATATCGCCAAACAAAAAACAGGAAGACATAATCAAATGTTTTTATTACTATAAAGCGATAAATCCTAATTCAAGGCTCTTTTTAATTGGCGGATTCAATGGTTGTGAAAGATATTACAACTATCTAGAGAATTTGATCAACGACTTGGGAATAAAAGATGTGTACCTGCTTGGAATGGTTGATTTTGCTGACCTTATAGCGTATTACATGCTTGCAGATATATTTTTGTGTATGAGCGAACACGAAGGATTTAATGTCCCATTGATAGAAAGTATGCATTTTGGAGTTCCAATTATTGCATATAACTCCACAGCTATACCGTATACAATGGGTGAAGCTGGTATTTTGGTCAACAGGAAATGCTATCCGGAAATAGCTGAAATGATCAATTTGATTGTCACGGACGAAAATCTCCGGGATAAAATGATCAAAAAACAGAATATCAGACTGAATGACTTTAGTTATGAAAAAGCAATGGATCGTTTCAAAGAACAGCTAAATAAGGTGATCCATAAATGATAGGCAGATCTAGTGGTGATCCGTATGCTCAGTTCCACAAAGAAACAGAGATCCTATATAAAAATAAGGAAACTGAAAAAAAATATAAAATAGCATTTGTTGTTCAACGCTATGGTTTAGACGTGAATGGAGGAGCTGAAT
>CALBTS010000163.1 GCA_937968035.1 uncultured Methanomethylovorans sp. | reverse complement strand
TGCCACAGTAGATGCACATGTGGCCATCAATAATTGCTTTACCTTTGGACATGGAGATGGCATCTGCCGGCCATCTCTTAACACACTTCTTACAGGCAATGCATTCCTTTTCCAATATCCAAGGCATATAGCACCTCTTACTTAATGTAGTATATTAAGAGAGCCAAAAAAGTTATATAAAGATGCTCACACACTTATTAGTTTAGGGTAATGAGGAGTGAGGAACATGAAACCCAACATCGATGCAACAGATTTTTGGAGCATAACCGTTGAAGGCGTGGCTTTCTAGAAGGATATCATAATAAGGCTTGATGGTATTTCAGGAAACGTAAGAAAAAACTATCCCGGAAAGTCTATGGCACATCTCATCTAATATCCAAAGAGGAAGCAAAACATATTTTTGATAAAGGGGCCGAAAGGATCATCATAGGCTCCGGGCAGGAAGGCATGGTAAAGCTTTCCGAAAAGGCCAGTGCCTACTTCAGCAAAAAGGAATGTGAAGTGGAACTTATGCCAACCCCTGAAGCTATAAAGCAATGGAACGAAGCCAAAGGAAAGGTAATTGGGCTTTTTCATTTGACATGTTGAGAGGATTTAGGTTGTGTAGGATACATGCATATTATGTTCGAACCATTTTGGTCAAACGGAACGAGAATGTTTTTATTTCTTCGTGCGTTTTGAAATGATTTTCAGAGCAGAAAGGAAGTTTTAGGAAACGATTTAATACTCTTTATGCAAAAATATTTAGGAATGAATAATATAGGTATATATAGATTCACCACTAACTATTAAAATCCTGTAGGGGCAAAACAGAAGGAAGATCATGTCGGTTATAGACCAATTAGGATTGGACCCTTTTCTCCTGGATTTCTTCCAAAAGATAGGAGTTTCTCTTCTTATAGGCATACTCATTGGTCTTGAACGTGAACACTGGAGAAAGGACAAAAAGATATATGCAGGTGTCAGGACATTCAGCATCACTTGTCTTACAGGTACACTTGCAACATTCATCCAGCCTTTTGTTTCTTTTGACATACTTTTTGTTACAACTGTCTTCATGGCCCTGGCCTGCCTGCTGATCGTCTATGCTGTGAACGTAGTATATGGACGTTCCGGACTTACCAGTTCAGTCGCACTGTTCTTCACCTATCTCCTGGGCATACTGGTAGCTAAAGGTATGTTCCTTGTTCCCATAGTCTTTGCTGTTGTGCTGACGTTCGTTCTTATCGAGAAGAGGCCGTTACATGCCTTTGCAGAGAGCCTTTCTGAAAAGGAGATAGCCAGTGCATTAAAATTCCTGGCAGTTACCTTTGTCCTGTATCCTCTTGTACCTGAAGAACCTGTCTATGATATCATTGATCTCAAATCTGCTCTACTCATCGTTGTGCTTGTTTCATTTATCAGTTTCATAAGCTATCTGTCCCTGAGAAGACTTGGCTCAACTGCAGGTATAGCCTATTCAGGATTCTTCGGAGGTTTCATCAGCAGTGAAGCTACTGTTGTGGCGTTGGCGAATCTATCCCTCAAAAAACCAAACCTTGTGGAGAATATCTACACAGGTTCTTTATTGGCGGTCATTTCCATGATCATCAGTAATTTACTTATATCTATCATAGTTGATAATACGGGTGTGATCTCCCTCCTAATGTTACCTCCTTATATTTTCATGGGCCTCGTCACTGTTGCATTCATATTGTTCGGGAATCGGAACATGGATGTAACATCGGAAAAACTTGAGATCGGCTCGCCTTTTGCTCTCGGCCCAGCTTTCAAGTTTGGAGCTATCTTTATGTTCTTTATGTTCATTGCAAATGCAGGAAACAATCTGGCCGGACCTTCCGGAACCTATGCTACTGCTATAGGTGGGATCGTTAGCAGTTCAGCTGTCACTGCATCCGTTGCTGCACTGGCCATCAAGGGAAGCATATCTTTTCAGACAGCTGCTGAGACAGCCGTGCTCGCGGGAATTATCAGCACATTGACAAAACCCGTGTATATAAAGATCACCGGTTCCAGAGAACTTTTTGACAGGTCCCTTCTTCCTTTCTTAATTGTTGTAATAACAGGCGTTCTCTCACTGGTCATGTGGGCTGCCTTAAAGCGCGGATTATTGATGTAATGAACTAATTTCAAAGGAGATGATTATATGCTCAAGGATGTTGATCTTTCTCTGTCTATGGCCAAGAAGGAGTACAAGTCCCGGATAGATGATCTGTACATCCGTATAGGAGAACTGCAAAGGAAGGCCTGGAAGGCACAGATCCCTATCATAATGGTATTTGAAGGGTGGCATGCATCAGGCATGGCAGAGATCATTAATCGTTGTTTGCTCGGGCTTAATCCAATGGGTTTCAGGTACCACGTTACGGCAAAGCCTACTTACGAAGATCTTAAAAAACCTCTGCTATGGCGGTTCTGGCAGGATATTCCTGCATATGGCAGTATTGCCATCTTTGACAGGAGCTGGTATAGCCGGGCTGTAATAGAATATTTTGATCGGAAAGGGAAAAATGAACTATTCGAACATTGCGTGAATAGGATCAATGTTTTTGAAAGACAACTTGCAGACGACGGTTACCTCATAATTAAGTTCTTTATGCATATCACCAAGGAAGAACAGCAGAATAGGTTTCGCGAATATGAGAAGAAGGCCATACCCCTCTGTGTTGTTGATGAGGAACTTGATTATCTCAATGAATATGACAACTATTTACCTTTCATAGACCAGATCCTTGAAAGCACACACAGAGAATATGCTCCCTGGACCATCATAGAGGCCGAAGAATCCAATCACGCAACGGTAAAAGTGCTTTCTACGGCCATTCGCATGATGGAAGCACATATCGACAAAACAAAGAACGAAGCCTTAAAGCCCTATAAGGATATGATCTACAGTATGGACCCATCTGCTCCCAGACTCTCACAGGCAGATTTTTCCCAGAAGGTCGAAAAGGATGAATATGAGGAAAAAAAGGACCAATATCAAGAAAGGCTGGGTGAACTACAGTATGAACTATTCAAGCACAAGATTCCGATGGTAGCCGTCTTTGAAGGCTGGGATGCTGCAGGCAAAGGTGGGAATATAAGGCGAATAGCCAGGAAACTCGATCCCAGGCTTTATAGTGTTGAACCTGTGGGAGCACCAAACGATCTTGAAAAGAACCATCACTACTTGTGGCGTTTTTATAGGGAAATACCCGAAGCCGGACATATAGCCATCTTTGACCGAAGCTGGTATGGAAGGGTGCTGGTGGAGAGAGTGGAAGCTTTTTCTACTGATGAACAATGGAATCGTGCATATAACGAAATAAACGAGTTCGAGGAAATACTGGCAGATTTTGGTACTATCATAGTAAAGTTCTGGTTGCACATAGACAAGAATGAACAATTGAGAAGGTTCAAGGAAAGAGAAAACACTTCTTATAAGCAGTGGAAGATAACCCCTGATGACTGGAGGAACAGGGAAAAATGGGGTGAATATA
>CALBTS010000162.1 GCA_937968035.1 uncultured Methanomethylovorans sp. | reverse complement strand
CCCATTTCTCCACATAATGTTTCGTTGTGCCATAGCTGAATGATACGCTGGCGTAGCTGTTCCACATCACCGGATGGCACGACAAAGCCAGTCACGCCATCCACGATATAATCTTCTGCAGCAATTGAATCTACTGCAATAACCGGCTTGCCATGCCACATGGCATTGCAGAAGTTAGCCTCGCCGCCGCCTTTTAAACCAGAATATATCATGGGTATAACCACAAAACGTGATGCGGCCTGCAGTTGAGCAAAAGCTGGTTCTGGTGCACCAAGCACTATTACATTAGGCAGTGGTTCAATTGTATTACGTACTGCCGGGTCTGTGGCGCTAATAATGACAGGTATGTCAGTACCCCTGACCGCTTTAATTAGGCATTTGTAGTCTCTTTTGCCATTACCTCCGGCAAATATGAAATTACCCATCGGAATATCGTAAGTTTCACGCTTGGAGTGGTTTGCCTTGAAAGGAAGGAAAATGAAGTGCTTCTCAGGTAGGTTAAAGTGCCTGGCATGGGTGGCCACCTGTTTTTTTGACCAGACAACATTCAAACTATACTGTTTAAGTATAAACCTTGCCAGTTTTTCTTTCCGTTGGGTGGTGATCTTTATGAATGGAAAGAACTTGAAACTTTTTTCTTTACCCAGAATGAATTCGACAAAAATATCCCAGCAAAACAGTTTGCGCTTCCCCAAAATGGGAAAGGCATTGAGCAACCCGCACCAGAGCCAGAGATAGCTCACACCACCGTTTACAATTACTACGCATTTGCCGTCTGATAGCCTGAAAAGTCGGATAGCATACAACAACCAGTACAAAACCGAAATTTTAGAAAAGAATCGTGCTATCGTCCCAGGTTCAACATATTCAACATTGATTTCCGATTCGCCGGTGAATTTCTCATGTGAAATCAATCTCACGTCATTTGGCCCGGCGAATGATTCGTCATCAAGGACCCGCCAGTCGCTACGAACATCATCTAAAGTAATGGAAGTTTTACCCATCAATTGACACCCTATAGAAATCTTTCATACAAATACCCTGTTTTCTCAACCATACTCTTTAAGGCAAACCGTTCAATACAGCGTTGACGGCTTTCTTGGCCCATCCTGTCCATAGAATTAGTGTTTAATAGTTCGGTAATATGTTTTCCCATCAGCGCAGAGTTTCCAACGGGGACGATAAAACCGTTAATACCGTCATCCACCGCCTCACGTACTCCACCAACATCCGTAGCAACGACTGGTAAGCCTGCAGCCATGTATTCGACAACGGCATTAGAGAAGCTTTCTGATTTTGATGAAAGCACACCGACATCACTTGCACATAAAATTTGTGGAATATCGGTACGCTTACCTAGAAATATGACCTGAGACTGTAGACCCAAGTCTTTGCATAAATCTTCGAGGCCTGAACGTTCCGGGCCTTCGCCCACGATCAGGAAACGAGTCTCTGGACAATTATCAGCAACTAGCCGTGCTGCCTTAAGAAAGGTGACGTGGTCTTTGACGCTTCTCAGATTGGCAACAATTGTTACAACAAATGCGTCAATCGGTATGCCCATGGCAGCACGTATAGTCTGGCGTACATCTGCCGGTATTGAATCAAATACCGAAAAATCAAAACCATTATGGATGACGTGGATGCGATCTTCTGCAACTCCTTCTGTCTCCATCTGCCACAGTTTCGTATTGTGCGAGTTTGCAATGTAACAGGTTATCCACTTATCAAGATAGTTTTGAATCACCTTTTCTGTTGGTGTTAACCAGTACCCCTGATTTCTGCGGGTACCTAAAACTGTCTGAATGCCTGCGAACTTTGCAGCAAGGGTGCCTGCAATACTGGCATCACGAAAATGGGTTTGCACGATGGTAATGCCTTGCCCCTTAAGAAACCTGCTGAGCGAATGGATGCCCAAAAGGCCTTTAACGCTTTTGAACGAATTGATATCAGCAACAAACAACGGGCAGAGATCAAACTCGTTCACCAACCAGTCTGATTTCCTCAGCACACA
>CALBTS010000161.1 GCA_937968035.1 uncultured Methanomethylovorans sp. | reverse complement strand
AGATCGTATTCGGTGACTGGAGTTCAGACGTGTGCTCTTCCGATCTATAAACGACACTCTTGGCTTCCTTGCTTGAAAAATTAGCCAGAGCAACCAGAAACGAGAGAAAAGGCCATAAGATAAACAGGATGAAATAATTCCTGGTATCAGTAAGAGAGGATCTGGTAAGATTTTCGGTATAAGGCCTGGTCAATATCATAGTTCGAGATTCAGAAGTCCAAGAAATTGTCCAGAGACATTTCTGATGTGATAATGCATGGGGTCTGGCAGTTCCATACGACCTGAATAATCTCCACTTAGGAATGCTCTTATGCTTTCAACTGAAAAGTCTTTTCTAATATTCAAAACGGGCCGGCCTGTAATTGAGTAATCAATTAGCTTACTCGGAATATTAAGAGTGGTATTGTTATCGAAATTTATAAGGAAATCCATATCGGAGAGTTCTTTAAGAAGCTGTTCCCTCGGAATATAGCCGGAGATAATCAGTTTGCCTTTCAAAGGTTCAAGATACTTATTCAGGTAGTTGGGTTGATCGGTAAATACATGGAACCTGAATGGAATTTCTGTACCTGACAAAAAATCCAGCAGAGGACCTGGATCACGTATCCCCTGAAGGAATCTGCCCGCATATGCAAATTCAGGCACCTCTCTTATCGGTTGAATCTGCGGTGGAGCTGTAAGTTCAAACCTGAAGCCCTGAGGAATCGTTCGGATCTTATCATGAAATTCCGGATAGTAAGCTGAAATGGCCGAATTAACGGGAATTGTAACATATTCTGCTTTCCTGCAGAACCACTTTTCAAGATAGGCAAAATAAAAAGGTTTCCTGAAAGAATCAAGAACATCACCCATATATGGGTCTCCGCAATCAGCAATCCAGACAGAAGCAATTCTCCTGTTGCCGGTCCGGGCCCAGGCAACACCCCAATGCACAGGGTAAGGCACGGCAAATGAAATCATCATGTCATAGCCATTTTCGACTCTCAATATCTTCCTCACATGAAACATATCTTCAATTGCAGGATATTCAAGAAGAACCATCAGAAACCTTTTGATCCCCCTTGTTATCAAGGACCAAGGATTGCGCCTCGCAATGGAAATTGAAGGTAATTTTTCCCTCCTCCACATTTTTATTACAATGGGGGTTTCCCTATTAAAATCACTGTAATCAAAGTTTCTGAACTTAGTAATTACCACCACTTCATGGCCCAGTCTGGAAAACTCTCTCGCCAGCTCTGTAGCCCTGTAGCTGCGTGGAGATATTTCAGGGTAAAAAGCGTTGGTTACTAGCAAAATCTTAACTTTTTGATTTGACATTGCTAATTTCTCCCCATTTATTGTGAAAAAATGCTGTTCCAGCTCAAAATAAAATACTATGGGACCCTAACATTGAACTTAGATATCCATTCCCCTAATAATATAAATCTCCAATATGAGTAATCAAATGGAACTTTGCCTTCAACCATCTTGTCAAAGTATGTCAGCGCTTCATGTTTAATTAATCCATTAGTGACATCAATCGCCTGGGCAATTCCTTTGCGGAACAACTTAGGACTATCATTTCTGACCCAGTACTCCTCTGGCGTAGAATAGCCCATCTTATCTTTTCGGTATCTGATTGCCTCTGGTAGAAGGTCTCCCATTGCCTGCCGCATCACTCTCTTTGTTATACCATTGCTTTCCAAGTAATTATCTGGCAAATTGTAGGTGAATTCCACCAAACGGTGATCTAGGAAAGGTACGCGAGCCTCTACTGAGCTCGCCATTGAGTTTCTATCCTCCCAGTGCAAGTATTTGGGTAGTGTGGAAAAAAAAGTAAGATGTTCCGAAATATTTGATACTGAAGAGTAATCGACTGGAACAAAATCAAATGGGTGCTTGAGGTTTGCACCTATTTTTTTACAATCAATAATACCCTTAAGATGGGATGTATTTCCAGATAATCCGGACAGTAACCGGTTAAATTTTGTAGGCAAAAGGTGATAGAGAATTCCCCTTAATAATTCCGAGTTGGATACAGGTCTAATTTTTTTTGAACTTTTAATATCATCCAAGATTTCACAAACCTTCATTTTTCTAACCATAGCAGCATAGCGAGAATAACTGAATTGGCCATAGCCACCAAGATATTCATCTGCACCCTGTCCATTGAGCAGGACTCGTACTCCTCCGGACGCTGCCAACTTAAATACATTATACCCGAGTAATACACTCTGAGATTGATACGGTTCATCTTGATGCCAGATAATTTGGGGAGTTTGATTAAATACATCTTCCACTTTTGGAAAAACAAAGGATGCCTTAACATTTGTTGCGCCTATTACAATATCCATCCACCTTTTCTCACTGTATTTCTCAATCTCTGAACATGAAGAAAAAGTCCGCTGTCGGTTTGTTGCACCTTCAGTTTTCAATAACCGGTTCACTTCACATACTATGGCAGACGAATCCAGCCCTCCGCTTAAAGCAGTACCCACAGGAACGTCAGCATGGAGATGCTCTTTAACAGATACTTCAAACAGGGACCGGAATATTTCTGCGGCATTTTCAAACGATCCATTAAATAATTCTCTTTTTGGCCAGTACCATCTATTATAAGTTAACTTCCCACTTATTGCAGGTTTTATGCCACTTAATTCTGATTTAAAATATGTCCCTCCAGGTAATTGAAAAACATTCCTAAACATAGTTTCGTCAGTATGATCAGCAATTGAGTACATGAGTTGATCATAGACCCTTTGAGGATTCATAGAAGCATGCCATTTGGGTAAAACCGTAAACTGCTTTATCTCACTGGCAAAGAAAAAGTCCCCTTCATCTGAAAAAAAGTAATAAAAGGGCTTAATCCCATATCGGTCTCTTGCTAAAAATATCTCATTGCTATGTTTGTCATAAATGGCAAATGCCCACATCCCGACAAATTTATTCAGGCATCCTTCTCCCCATTCCGAGAATGCAGCAAGAATTATCTCAGTGTCAGTCTTTGTTTTAAATAAATATCCTGATTCTTCAAGTTCCCTCCTGATCTCTGCATAATTATAAATCTCACCATTGAATACTATCCAAAACCGACCAGAAGAGTATGACAATGGTTGATGGCCTGCAGGTGAAAGGTCAAGAATAGACAACCGCTTATGACCCAGAGCCATAATTGAAGTATCTCCCAGGTATGAGGTTATTTCCGCTATCGGACGGTATTCGGTAAATGTATCCCATACTTCGTAAGGAGTATTATCTCCTCCCAGTTGTATCAGTTGGTCATGACTCTTAAGAATCACAAAGCCTTCATCATCCGGTCCTCTGTGATTTATTAAGGAACCCATTTTATAGATTATTTCATTTGACAGCAACCTTCCGGGTCCCGCAATAAAACCAGCAATTCCACACATGATATATACTATTGCATTTCTGCCTTTAATAATTTACTAAACTGAAATTCAGCCTTTCTATAGACATGATGACCCAGGTTAACAAAAAATTGATATATGACTAAAGCCAGAACAGAAAAGTTGTATAAATGACCAAGAATTCTGTACTCCAAATCTGTAGATTTCAGATCCAGTTTACATAAACCTTCCCTACAAAGTCTTTCTTTTGCACTTTTTATTTTCCCCCGGCTAATTGACCTGGATGATGCTGTAATAACCAAAATTACGAACTTGCATATAGCCTGGTTTAGGAACTCTCTCTTTTCTTGGCTCAATTTTGGGTCATTCTTAAAATTCTTCAAATTAGTCGCTGACTTTATGAAGCCATCAATCGCTTTGTCAGAATAAAACAACGAAGAGTTAGTTGCTGATCCCTTACGAATAGTACGAAAATAGAAAGGACTCCCATCAAAGATACATCTGTCAGCAAAGCATAAAATTCGGGCAATAAGCTCACCGTCTTCGAGATATGG
This sequence comes from uncultured Methanomethylovorans sp., assembly GCA_937968035.1. GTDB lineage: Archaea > Halobacteriota > Methanosarcinia > Methanosarcinales > Methanosarcinaceae > Methanomethylovorans. The sequence continues at coordinate 304 of CALBTS010000161.1, read as the reverse complement.
AACGCCACTGAGATATCTTAACTTATTATAATCAAAGAGATCTCGTCGAAATAATACAGCCCACATTCTGTCAGGATCGTTACGACCATCCCCACGTGAAATATAATATGCTTCAGTTCCGCCGAATACGGTATCCTTATGCTTTTCGTTTAGTAGCCGTTTCATAACCTTGCCAGACTCCGATATAATTGTGAATCCCAAAAATGAAACCTGGCATTCAAGATTATCTGCTTTATTTAGGACGCGCCGCAACGAATTGGGTTCTACAAAGTCATCCGGATCAATAAAAAGCAAATACTTTCCA
>CALBTS010000160.1 GCA_937968035.1 uncultured Methanomethylovorans sp. | reverse complement strand
TGCCCCCTCCTGGCAAATTCAATGATCGTAGAGGTTTTCCATTAGGTGGTACCTGGCAGATTGCCACGTTGCCTAAGGACAGGTTCCCGGATTACTCCACGAATCAGCCCGTACTACAATACATGGTTGAGCACAATGAGTAATATCAGAACAACCAAATATGTAGCAGGTAGACGAGATTGACCAACAATCCATTGGTGCAATTTTGGCAAGTGCATCAATGTTCCTTGCAGAGATGCCAACCTTGCCATTCTCCAGTTTGGCTACATGCATTATAGCTGCTAGTCCGGCAAATGTAACAATCACTAGAATCAACAGTGGCTTGAAAAGAATCTTTTTCATGATTTAATAATGGTTAGTTAGACGCAAGTTAATTATTTGTAGCTGCAGTGCTATAAAATTACGGCTGAGTAATATGATAGTCAATACCCCCCGGAATGAACTACATGTTTTTGGCACAAACGACATGTTTTTGGCATGAACGACATAAAAACGGCACGAACAACCAACTTCAAGTCAGGCGAAATAATCAGAAATCTAATAGCTAAGACTTTTTTCATAATGTTAAATACCATACTGTCAGTTTACCTTTTTCATAATTCTTTCCCAGCGTATCCTGCTCTTCTGTAAAGAAGACTGATCTCTTGAAAAGAGAACTCTTGTTACCTTCCCGATTATGTGCGTTTCAGGAACAAATCCCCAATGCCTTGAATCAGAGCTTGAGTAGAAGTTGTCACCTGTTACGAAATAATAGTCAAATGTGAAAACATATCGTGCCTGCTGATCAATCGATAACGAATAACCTTCTTGCCTGACAGAGTTCTCCAGGCGAATTACCGACCCATAGTGTCTGAGGTTCTGCGCAGTCAGATCAAGTGTGTCATCCTTTTGAGGAACATACAATGGTCCATAGTTGTCAACCCTCCAATGAAGGGCAGTATCAAACGGAAATACATCAGAGTAGGCTCGATCCATGCCGGATCGGTTTATTCTGACACTGTCCCCTGGCAAACATGCCACACGTTTCACCATTACATGTCCGAAGGTTGAACTGACATCACCCTGTTCAGAACCATATAATGGATGGTTAAATACAATCAGATCATTGATATGAGGTTGTCCTGATCCTCTGTGCCATTTGTAAGCCAGTTCCCTTTTGAACAACAGCTTGCTGAGACTTATTACCCTGGAACCATATTCAGATTTGGTAACCAGAATATAATCACCTGCCATCAGGGTCGGTTCCATTGAATAAGAGGGAATTTTATAAATGTCAAACAGGTATAATCTTGATAGTATAATCCCTGCAAATAACAGCAATACGGACAGTGCTTCTGCAAATCGCTTTATGCAGACCATCTTTCTCCCCGCATTCATTCTCCGGCACTTTTCCCCAGGAATCTGCTCACTTCTGACAATATCCCTGTTTTGTCATAAGTCTTTGACAGATCAGCTCTCTTTTGAACAATACCATCTTCAATAAAGTAAAAGCAAGGTGCAGTGGGAAGCAAAAGCTGCAGGCTGACTGCCTTATTCTTTTCGTCAACCAGCATTCTGCCCGTGTCAAGGTGATAGGTCTCAACCGTGTTATGAATTGATTTGCTGTAGAGAGATGTCAACACCAGCAAATAATCTTCTCCGGCGGTCAGAGAGTAATTAAGCGATGGCTCTATGCAGGAGCTGCATCCGTCAGCAGGGATGAAGCAGATTATCCTGTAATCACCAATATCTTTCCCAAAACCTTCAAGATAACCTGTAATTATTTTGGTTTCTTCATTGACCGAGCATCCCGAAATCCAGAAAAGAGTGATGATTAGAAAGATACAACGCCTCATCTGATCAAAGCTTTTCCAGTTTAAACAACCTGAATCTCATGTAATCCTCATCGAAATCCGGATTATTGGGATGGTCTTCGGAAATGTACAAGCCCTCAGGTCCGATGAATGTCATTTGAAATGAATAGCTGTCATCATGAAAATATGTTTTTCCTACCAGTTTTAAACCTCTATCAAAGATATAAATACAACATTTGGGATACTTTGTTTTCAAGAACAAATCCATATTCTTGTCAATCACTTCTGTATGTTCTCTTACAATCATATAATAACATTCCCTATATACATCAAAGTGAATATTCAGAACTTGATCGTGTTGAAGTAGGTTGGTCATGTATACCTGTATGTCATGAATGGAAGGGTAGAAAGAATCATTAAGTTTAATATTTAGATTATCAGGCATTGGAACTACACTGAACTTCTCAAGATCCGAAGTCAGAAAAAACTTAGGAATGGATCCAAAATGATAAACATAGACACCCTTATAACCTACCTCTCTAATCACATCCATCCCGGCAATATCTTTCCCGATAAGCTCTTCCGGGTACAACAACGGATATGAATGACACTCGCCCGTCTCCATATTAAGCGACATAGCCAAGGGTGACTCCTCCCTCAAATCAGAATTCAGGATCCCAGCGTTCTGCATAGCGCCATACTGCTGCCCGATATAGACTATCTTTCCAATTAGTAGCGGTCTCTCTCCTCTGAATGGAATTGTCGGTTTAAAGGATCTTCCATTGTTGTCCTTCCGATAGGAATATCTTTTAATAATATCTCCGGTTCCATTTGCTATAGCAATTTCTCTAAGTGCCAGGCTATTGAGAAAGAAGGTATCTAGATCAATCATATGGAATGTCATAACCTCTCCAAATGCATTTGCACCTTCTATGTGTATCTTAATTGAATTGATCTTTGAGGGGTGATCAATATTATAAATTTCAATTGTATTTGTCCTTTCATTAAGGACAGACAAATAATTTGTCCCTTCGTTTTCAAAAAATTGCAAACAATTGGAGAAGTTAAGTGATTCTGTACCAAGAGGTATAACAATGGCTCTATCTGGCGCCAACGTATATTTGTACATTTCACTTTTGGTACTGCAACTATGTCCAATGAGCATGAAGATAAAGCAGAAGATAATATGTAACCTCATATTTCCGGTCTTTTTATGTTAAATTCCGGTTAGTTTTACAACTAAAACTAGCCGGAACTACTCTATCATTAATAAACCATAACCTAGTCACTGCACTCATCAAGTTCTGTCTCATTGCCTTTACATCTTACTACCAGGTCCTGGCAATGGTTACCTCCACATAATGGACCATATTGGATATCACAAAAGCATAAAGCGGAGCCATATTCCAACCAACATTGTCCATCAGCTAACGCATTCTCAGGCATCAACCCAAGGTATACCTCTTCCACATTGCCATTGCTACTGATAACGCTGATATTCAATACCACAAGAACTACCACAGTAGCAGTCAATAAAATGATTTTAATCTTTTTCATGATTTGTTAATTTATGGTTCGACAATAGAAAACTTTTGTATCAATTCAAAATTAAGCCTTTAAGAAGTCTATGTCAATACCCCCCGGCATGAACGACATGTTTTTGGCACGAACGACAGAAAATCGGCATGAACGACATAAAAACGGCACGAAAAACCATCTTCATGTCCTCATTGTTTTACCAGTCTAAACAACCTGAATCTCATGAAATCCTCATCGAAATCCGGATTATTGGGATGGTCCTCTGAAATGTAAAGTCCTTCAGGCGTGATAAAAACCATCTGACAAGAGTAAGTATCATCCGGAAGAAAAACCTCTCCCATATTTTTCAGGGTCTTATCCAGAATAATAATAAAGCAATGAGGAAACATGAATTTTGAAAGAAAGTCAATATTTTTGTCATAATTCTCACATCTCTTCCTGACGAATACATAATAACATTCTCTGAACTCATCAAAATAAATGTTCTGTACCTCATCTTTCTCAAGTGAATATCGCATAGCTCCTGTCATATCGTACAAATATCTCCAGTGTTCTTCCTCAAGATGCAGGCTATAATTGGTTTCAAGAGGAACCTTTGTAAAAGTAATATGATCATATGTAAGATAAAGATACTTCAGCAATCTGAAATGATAGACAAACAGTCCGTTGTACCCAAGTGTCCTGCATGTCTCCATACCAGAGACATCCCTGCCTATCAGCTCTGCAGGATAGGTCAGAGATGAAGTAGTTACTTCTCCTGATAAGAGATCTACACATGTATTCACATTAGTATGAAGGAGTGATTGAGGTGTCAGAATGCCATTGTTTTCTGGTTCGCGATATTCCTGGACCAGAGAAACAACGTTGTCCTTTATTAACGGCTTACCTCCTCCAACTTTTTCGGCAAATCTGTTAATCCTGCCTTTCTGGTCCCGATCAAATGTAATTCGCTTTATAACCTCGCCCCCCTGGGAAATTATTCCCAACATTGCATTAAGTTGAAAACCGACTATTGTATCAGGATTTTTAACAAGAAAAGAATACGGAGTCAGAGCATTTGTTCCTTCAATTCCCGGATGGATAATATTTCCCAAAACTCTTCTGTTCAGATCATATATCTCAATAGAATATTGTTTGTGGTTTGCTACGGCCAAATAATCAGTACCATAAGCACGATAGTACTCAATGCAAAAAGAAAGGTTTTTTGAATCGTGCCCAATCGGAAGTACCAAATTAGTGTCCTCCCGAATCAGGGTATATCGGCCAGGATACTTTCCATCATTCTTACATGAGGAAAGCAACAGCGTGAAAATCAAGAATAAAAATATTTTGTCAAGGCTCATAACAAACTATCCTAAAAAAATGCCAGCTTGAATGAATCATTTTCCAGACTCATTCAACCACGGCATTGAAAAGAAGTTCTCTAATTCTCGACAACAACTTCACCACATGTTATACCAGGGCCATTACAAATTGCAATACATGCCAAATCTCTTTGATCCGGACATGTACAATTCCCGGTTGCGAGATTCATCCAGCACTGACCCGATGATTGCGCTTGCTCTGGTGTTATTGACAGGTGCATTTCTTCTGTATTACCTTTAAAGTCGACATTTATGAATAGTAATGTCAGTAAAATAGTACTCAGAAGCGCGATTTTAATCTTTTTCATGATCTGTTAAACTTTGATTCGACAATAGAAAACTTTTGTATCAATTCAAAATTAAGCCTTTAAGAAGTCTATGTCAATACCCCCCGGCATGAACGACATGTTTTTGGCACGAACGACAGAAAATCGGCATGAACGACATAAAAACGGCACGAAAAACCATCTTCATGTCCTCATTGTTTTACCAGTCTAAACAACCTGAATCTCATGAAATCCTCATCGAAATCCGGATTATTGGGATGGTCCTCTGAAATGTAAAGGCCATCAGGAGTAACAAACATTACCTGGCACGAATACTTATCATCAGGCAAAAAAAATTCTCCCATAGAATTCAGGTTTCTATCCAGCGCTACTATCATACATTTGGGATACATAAACTGCATGCTAAAGTCTTTCCCCTTTTCAATGCCTCTTCCCCTGACCCTGACAACCAAGTAGTAGCAATATCTGTATTTATCGAAATAAATATTCAATAATTCATCATGTTGTAAATAATAATCATAGTATTTCTCAAATCCTTTTAACAGCATATCCTGATTCCCCTGAGGAAATTGCAAATCATATTTGATTCTCAATGGAACCTGACTGAATGATATATGATCCTTCGTGATATACAATGAATTAAGCTGACCAAAATGATATATGAAGCCATTATCGAATGCAATATCTCTGTAAACCTTCATTCCGGACACATCCCTTCCCAGCAATTCCACAGGATAAGTTAAAGTTGATGATATACAATCCCCTGAACCCGTATTAACCATGACGTTTATCCTGGTTCTTTCGAGTAAATCCTGTGACAAATTAGACATGTTAGCCAGTCTGTATTCCTGCCCCAGGTAGATATCTCCATCGATAATAAAATTCTTAAGACCCTCTTCATAGTAAACGGGTTGTATCTCTCTTCCCTCAATGTCTGTTGAAATTGAAATCCTATTAAAAACACTGCCGTCATTGCTGACACATGCAATCTCGTTCGTTCCAAAATTAATTGCATATATTGTATCGGGGGTTTGCATTATAAAATCTGCAATGCCAATAATTGCATCAGGTCCTTCGGTTTGAAACTGTATTGATGCTGATAAATCTCCCTTCTTGAGATTGTATATCTCCACCTGATTCCTTCTTTCATTGTAACATGCAAAAAATGTGGAATCATTCCAGACAAAGGAATCATACATAAATACCAAATTGCGGGAATCCGGGTCTAACCTGAGATCTATTCTTTTGTCTGAAGCTTTCAGTTCAACCGTATAGGCATGATTACTACTGTTCCTGCATCCTGGTGTCAGAAGGCAACTTGCCAGCAGCAAAAATATGAATGACTGCTTTTTAAACACGAAATTAAAACTATAGCTTATGGAATCAGGATGATTAGGGAAGTGATGTGAATCAGCAACTTGAACAAGCTATTGATTCTGATCATCATAATATTCGCATTCTTGCCCGCTTACAATACATTTTGCTGCGCAATAATATCCAACCTGCAAATCACACATGCATCTGCAGGTAGCGATAGAAAGATAGCATTGTCCGTCAGCTAAAGCCATGTCTGGATTTGCAGAAACATACATCTCTTCTACTCTGCCATTGCTGCTTATAATGCTATAATTCAACAAGAGAAGAAGAGCTACAGCACCAATCACTGAGATAATCTTAATCTTTTTCATGATTTGTTAATTTATGGTTCGACAATAGAAAACCTTTGTATCAATTCAAAATTAACCCATTAATAAGTCCGTGTCAATAATCCCCGGCATGAACGACATGTTTTTGGCACGAACGACAGAAAATCGGCATGAACGACATAAAAACGGCACGAAAAACCATCTTCATGTCCTCATTGTTTTACCAGTCTAAACAACCTGAATCTCATGAAATCCTCATCGAAATCCGGATTATTGGGATGGTCCTCTGAAATGTAAAGGCCATCAGGGGTGATAAAAGAAAACTGGAATGAATATGTATTGTCAGGTAGAAATACTTCTCCCATATGTTTCAGATCCTTGTCCAAAATCAGGATAAAACAATCAGGATATTGTAATTTCAGAAAGAGATTTCTCCCTGCATCCGGATTTTCATTCCGTTTCATGTAAAAAATATAATAGCAATTACGGTATTTGTCATAGAAAATATCCCTAAGCATGTCATGTGTAAGTGTATTCATTAAAGCACCTGTCATATCGTATCTGAACTTAAATGCATCTCCATTCAGTTTGAGTTTGTAATTACTTTCTATTCTCACTTTTCCGAAAGTCTGATTGTCAACTGACACAAATAGGTCAGTCAGATTTGAGAAATGATAGACAAAAAGCCCATCTTCATTAATCGTTCTCATTACGTTTGGTGATTCCCAAATTTCTTGTCCGACCATCTCTGCAGGATAAACCAGTGGCAGAGTATAGCTTATCCCCGTCTCTGTGTTCAACGCCACATTAAGAAATGTTTCTTTGCGCTTCTCTTCTGTGAGTATTCCATTGGCCTCCTCGGACATGTGGGATTGCAAATAATAAATTGTATTGCCTACTTTATAGGGGCGCGAACCAATCCATGGAGGAGTGGGAACGAAACTTCGACCACTAATGTCCTCACGATATGACATCTCCTTTAATATTTTCCCCTTGCCGTCTGATATACCAACAGACATTTCACTATCGCAATCCACAATTAATGAATCAAGAGTTTCTATAAAGAAATTTGAGACCCTTCCAAAAGCTTCAGGGCCATCGTGAAAGAACTGAAGTTTCCTGGCTACTGTACCTGAATCAAGATTGTAAATCTCAATTCTGTTTCTTTCGAAATTCAGTATTCCAAGGTAGTTAATCCCTTCAAGGAGGACATACTGAGAATAAAAAACAAAATTTTTAGTTTGGCTGCCTATTGGAATTTCCAACGGCTTATCTACCGGTGTAAGTGTGTAGCGTTCCTTGTAGATTTCTGGGCTTTTGCAACCCAAAGGAATCAGCATCAGGAGCATTAATAACTGAGTATGTCTATCCACTGAAACAGGTTCTGATGAATTATTGGGATAATTGCATTCGTTGGGGCTGATATCTTACATATTATTCCTCAACAACAATTAAGGCATCACATAAATATCCTGCAGGACAATTGGCAAGAAGACAATAGATTTCTCCATACCGGCAATGGCACACACTAAAATACTCAAACAACTTACACTGTTCATCCGCAGATGCTAATTCAGGAGTTGCAGAAACATACATCTCTTCTACTCTACCATTGCTGCTTATTATGCTAAAATTCAATAAGAGAAGAAGAGCTACAGCACCAATCACTGAGATAATCTTAATCTTTTTCATGATCTGTTAAACTTTAGTTCGACAATAGAAACCAAACGTATCAAGTCAAAATTAATCCACTTATAAATCCATGTCAATACCGCCTGGTATGAACGACATGTTTTTGGCATGAACGACAGAAAAAAGGCATGAACTACATATTTATGGCACAAATTGCATGAAATTGGAATGAATGACATACTTCTATCATGATCTGTGCATTTCATACCTGGCAACAACGCCGTGGCATTATGCTGCAGAATATTATCTTTGGCAACATTAAGTTGAATAACCCGACTATTTTTGTCAGCAAACAACCAATTATGAAGAATCAGACCTTATCTGCCGCTATCAGAACAGGATTTATCCTCCTTCTGGCAGCATTCCCGCTTCTTGCCGCCGGACAATTCGCCAAAGACGTCGACCCTGACGGTCCCGGCTACGCCGAAAACTGCACCAGCATCATGGTGGGCAGGCTGGCCTCAACAGACGGCTCGGTTATGACCTCGCACACCTGTGACGGCAGATACCGCACCTGGCTGGAGGTGGTACCGGAAATGAAGTTTGAACGTGATACCGTCCACCCGGTTTATTGGGGAACAATGTTTACCGAGGAGGCCTGGGACATGACCAACGTGACACGCAAGGGGGATATCCCCGAGGTGAAATCCACAT
>CALBTS010000159.1 GCA_937968035.1 uncultured Methanomethylovorans sp. | reverse complement strand
TTTATAAACTCCTTTCATTATATTACTTACAAGTTCGGTTATTCCGGCACTTGAAATAGTCGTATGTTCCACGATACAATGCTCTCTCGAAATAGCTATGTGATTTTTCTGATGGAAATTTTCCTTCCAAATGTACTACTTCGCAAATAAATGGAGCTATCTGAATTTCATATTTATCAAGACATTGAAGTGGATTTACACCTGGCCATGCATTGCAACCAATCACTAGTCTTCTGTTTTCCTTACTCACCTGTTCGGGAATACTATCATATGCAGGATCATCTACTTGGAATACATACTTGTCCAAGTTACCGGTAGGAATACCTTCAATCCCTTTCACTTGGATAGGATTGACATTAACATCATAATCATCTGCAGAGATGTCTACTACAACCGCATGTTCTGGTAATAACCCCAGTTGGTCATTTGTAATAATGTATCTGGATGAATCTGGGCGTTTACTGGCATCCACAAGAATATCTGTAGATTTCAAGAAGTTGTTGATAATATCAGTGTCCTTAGTGACAAGTGGACCTACACTTGTCACTACTACAGGTTTATCAATCATAGACACTGCCATATCTACAGCTATCTTACCAAGTTCTCCTGTTCCTAAAACGAGGACACTTATCATCTTCTGCTCGTGAAAAAAGTTGTATTCTTGATACGCTGCTTTAAAGGCACTCCTCACAGTACCTTCGAAATCTTGGATAATTCTATGCCCAAAGTCATCACAGATTCCGTCCATAGAGAGCATTTGTATATTCTTTGAAAGCAGAAATTCATTTCTTTTTGCCCTTGTAAGATAGTGCAACATAGAGAAAAATATAGCATTGTCTTTTAACTTCTTTAGTTCATCCATGCTAGGCGTCCTTACCGACACCACAAAGTCTGCTTTATATACTTCATCACGGGTTACAAAAAGAATATTATGATTTGACTCAAGATAATCTTTTTCATGAAATCCCAGCCGTTCTCCATAACCTTTCTCCAACAGCAGGCTTGGAGAAGTGTTCTTCAACATATTAAAGAATTGGGGACGAAAATCCCGCTTCTCAGTCTCTTCAAATCGCATAGAAAGGAAACCGATGCTTTCAATCATCTTTCTCTCCGTAATTATTTTTACTTTGCGTAATCCGATGGGGTGCCATACACCAAAACCGATAACTTATTATCGTCATGAACTTTAACTAAACACTTACTGACGCTAATTTATTGATAATAAAGGGCACTTTCCCCGATCCTTTCTTCTCAAGCTCGGTTACGATTTCAAAAGAGATGTTCAGGCTATCGCCGATCCGTTTTTTTAGCCCTTTTTCGATTTCTGGAAGGTAGGAATCATTAAAACTAGAATCAACAATCAATTTTACAGTCAGATGATCAATTCTATCCTGAATATATTGTCCCGTTACTACGCCCTTAGCATAACCAAGTGCACCTTCAGCAAAGTATATCTTTCTGCCATCTGGTAATAATAGGAAATCATCCATCCTACCCTCAATATCAAGTACTTCGCGGAAAGTTCCATTATGTTGATTAGATACTTTAACGTTATCTCTGGTTTTGTATCTTATTAAAGGCATGGCATAATTATAAAAACTGGTGCCAACCAACTCACCATAACCATCTTGAGAGATTTTCCCGTCCTCAGTAATAACTTCAGGATAGAAGTAATCCTCCATTAGGTATCTCTTATTGTCCGGTTTCTCGCAGATCATAACCGCATTCTCGGCATGACTGTAGAAGTCGTAGAGGTACGTTTTAAAAGCTCTTTCCACGAACTCTCTGATCTGAGGCGTGATGGTCTCCCCATAGACAAAAATCCCCTTCGGGGCTGAGAATGCAAAATCATGGCATGTGCTATTGTAGAAATCAATAAAACTGCGTGCATAACCTTCATATACAGACGGCTTATACTTCGCGACCAGGTTGGCTGCTCTCAGACATGTATCTTTGTCCATTCTGCTGGAGTTTAGATAGATCATATTCCTGAGAGGCTCATACCCGTAGCTTTTGTTCCTTGATTCAGAAAAGCCCTTAATTACAAATCTTAGAGCTCCCGGTCGATATCCTGCCCAGACAAAGGCTCGGGCGTAAGCGGCGAATTTATTCACTCTGCTATGTTTGTCAATTCTCAAAGCTAATGGGGTTCCGGTTGAACCGCTAGTCTTCTCAGTTTGCGTGCCCAAGATGCCTGCGGTGTCAGACACAAACTCATCGGTTCTAGTCCTCAGAGTTTCTTTTTCCAGACAGGGTATAAGGTATATATCCTCAATACCCCTAAATTTGCTTGGATTAACTCCGATTTCCTTGAAAAGCTCACGGTAGTAGGGCACATATTTTCCAGCATATACAACGATCTCTTTGAGCTTATCATTTTGGTAGTCAAGAACCTGTTGTCTGTTCCAGTGCTGACTTCTTTGGTAAAAAAGAAATCTCTTCAGGATTTGAGGAG
>CALBTS010000158.1 GCA_937968035.1 uncultured Methanomethylovorans sp. | reverse complement strand
AAAACAACATCATAACCCTGCATCGCACCACGAGTGCAAAAACACGCGCCACCGTCCGCCAGCTGGCGGACCAACGCCACATACCGCCGAACGTTAGTGGCAATTTTGCAACTACCTGGTACTAAGATAAATTGATAATCGTCCGATGCAAATATTTTAACACAATTATTAGAATGAGATATAAAAGGATCGCTCAAAAAATAATTGCCCTGAAAAATAGTGACTTGGAAGCTAGAGACAAACTTATCCAAGAAAAACAACTCGGTGAAGGATATAATGAAGAAATGGAGGAATTACATAACAAAAATGCTCAGCAGTTAAATGATATAATTGATACTATAGGTTACCCGACGATAGACAAGGTTGGTAAGGAAGCCAGTGAAGCAGCATGGTTGGTCATACAGCATTCTATTGGGAAACCAGACTTTATGAAAAAATGTAAGAAACTATTAGAAAGCTCTGTTAATGAAAATAAAACAGACCCCATATATTTAGCTTATCTTTCAGACCGAATAGCTATACTTGAAGGGGAACCACAACTTTATGGGACCCAATTTGACTGGGATGAAAACAATGAATTAAATCCAAATCCTGTAGATGATTTAACTAAAGTAAACAATAGAAGAAAATCTATCGGTCTTAACACAATCGAGGAACAAACAGAGATTATGAGAAGACAAATGGAAAAAGAGAACCAGATCCCACCTTCAGATTTTGAGAAAAGAAAAAAGCAGATGGATGAATGGAAAAGAACTGCTGGTTGGATAAAATAAAAAAAAAGCCACTAACACGGACAATATGGGTAAGTTGTTTGTCACACTTTTTGCTTTTGCTTCTGCACCCAAGATAGATTCTAATGGCTGTTGCACCCGGACACGCTCATCTGCCCGCAATTTAACTCTTGCACCGTGACAAATTTCTGGCTCCGAGACAAATTGTACCGCGACACGCGTAATGCTCAATAAAAGTTGTACCCGGACGGCAAAAAGTGCGCCATACCCTCCTTGCACCGTGACAGACTTCTGTCTAAAGTTCATAGGACATGATCGGTGCTTGCGTCGGGTAACACAACCTCCCCATATTGCCGGGCCGTTAGGGGCAATTGCATCAACATTTTTTTGATTTTCAATGAACCATTCGTAAATTTGCCTGTAAACACCTTAAAATCAAGATATGAAATCAACTT
>CALBTS010000157.1 GCA_937968035.1 uncultured Methanomethylovorans sp. | reverse complement strand
GAACGTTATGGTGCATTCCTCTTACCGATTTGACATTCAGTTAAATCCGCAAGACAACGATTCAACAAACTTGACCGTTAGTCGATATTTAAAAAACAACAAATAAACAGACATTAACTATTTTGACAGTATAAACCTAAAATTTCTTAATTTGCTAATTTGTTTGATATGATATAAAATCTAAACGGATTCAGAAATGGGAATATTCAAATCTATGTTTAAGACAGACATAAACAAACTTAAGGCAGGTAATAAAACTAAGAAATTATTCAGAATGCTGCAAAGCACGGATTCCGTAACAAGGGGCGATGCGGCCAAGGCACTTGGAGAAATTTGTCCGGATGCGGCCAGGAAAAGTCTGATCGCACTGCTTAACGATGACAATCAATATCCTGCCAAAATCGCCTTTAAGGCCCTCATCCAAAATAACCTTGCAAACAATGATGAAGTTTATAATGCCCTCCGCCTCACACGTCAGGAAAACATAGAAGAGTTTCTGTATTATTTGGGAGATGATGCTGCCAGAGTCATTCGATATTCAGGGGCACCCATACCACTAAATACTCTGATCAGAGTATGCAGTCATGGAAAATTTGAGTATATAGAGGAATGGTTATTAAGCGATAAGGATGCAGCCCTGGAAGCTCTCCTTGACGATCTGAAAACACCAAGAAATCGGAACAGTCTTTCCTACTCTCCTCCACTTCATACAATCAACATATTGGGTAAACTTAATGACAAAAGAGCTGTTCCGGGGCTAATAAAAGCGTTGAAGAATGAGGACGAAGAAGTCAAACATGGCGCAGCCGAGGCATTAGGAATGCTTGGAGACCAATCAGCAGTTGAACCTTTAAAACTCCTCCTGAAGAAGAAGGATGAATCGTTAGTTAAAATTGCCTATAAAGCTCTTAAAATGTTAGGGTGGGAACCCGACGACAGGCTCGAAATGATGCAGTTGGCTATCCTGAATGAAGATGCTGATGTATTTGCTAAAATGGATTCAGAACAGATCGACTACCTTAAAAAGATTGTTCTGGGGCAGTCATTCACTAACCGTGGTTTTGCAGCTAAGCTGCTTGGGACAAAAGATCTTCATCTGCTTCGTAAAGCCTGGGAATGGGATAAAAAAGTGATGGGAGCATCAGGTAAACGTAAAAATGAGGGGCCGGAAAAGGAGCTTCTCTACGAAGTCCTTATGGATATAGAAAGTGATTCAAAATACAGGCTCTTTATCGTCACAGGTCTGCGTTGGCTTCCAGAAATTCCATCCATTGTGGAAGCACTTATACCAGGATTAGTAACATTCACATGGTCAGGTGCTCTAGGAAGAGAAGGTGTAGTAAAGGAAATTGTCCGTATCGCTCCTGAAATAAAGGCATCATCTGAAAATAAATACCTTGTCTGGGGACCAGGAAGCGAATACCTCGCCATATTGCTTGATGCTGATGATTATCCACAAAATCTGATTAAAACATATTATGGCAAAATGTGAGGATTAATGATTCTTATAAAGACTTAATCCGACTCGATATGTTCTGAAAAACGGAAGTAAACAATAATTAATCAAACTATTAACGCACCATAACACGGACAATATGGGTAAGTTGTTTGTCATGGTTTTTGCTTTTGCTCCTGCACC
>CALBTS010000156.1 GCA_937968035.1 uncultured Methanomethylovorans sp. | reverse complement strand
TAAGTTGTCTTTTGAGACAGAAACAATGGCTGACTCTGCAATTGCCTTATTAGAACAATCAAGTGCAGTGGTATTTGCTGAAAAAAATTCTGAACCTAAACTTGATAACGATCCAGAATATATTAACGGGACACAGTGGTACCTGAATAATGATGGTCGAAATGATGGGATTGCAGGGGCCGATATCAATATTGAAGAAGCATGGGCTATGTATACAGGCAGCTCATCGAATAAGATTGCTATAATTGATACTGGTGTTGAACTGACACATGAAGATTTAAGCGGTAAGGCAACTGGAGAACCACATTTTGGAAACGCTCATGGGACGATGGTAGCTGGAATAGCGGCTGCAAGAGCCACTAATGCGCTTGGCATACGTGGTGTAGACTGGAATGCTCAAATTATTTCTAAAAGAATAAGAAATGAATATGACGAATATATTGGAGACTCAGAGGTAGCTCAGAAGATAACTGATGCTGTGGACGAAGGGTCTACTGTTTTAAATTGTAGTTGGTCCGGGCCAACGTATAGCACTACATTGGCACTTGCTTTCGCCTACACATATAAAATGAATAGGATAGCCGTGGCCACAATGGGGAATACAGGTCTTGTTGAAACAAGATACCCAGGAGCCCTACTCAACGTAATTGCTGTTGGTGCTACCCAGAATAATGATATTGTATCACTATTTTCAACAAGAGGAGCCCATATTGACGTTGTAGGTCCTGGAGGAGATGGTTTGAATTATCCTATTTATGATGAGAGCGATATGCTGTCAACAACAATTAATAATGATTATGATTTTAATGCTGGGACCTCTTTTGCTGCCCCACAGGTTACAGGCTTGGCTTCTTTATTAAAAGGATATCGACCAAACCTATCCAACGACGACGTCCGTCAAATTATCCGGTTAAGTGCTGATGATAGAGGTAATCCTGGATTTGACAATTCCTATGGTTATGGCCGCATTAATGCTGGCCATGCCTTTCAGCTTCTGCAAGAACCAAACGAAGTAAAACAATGGACAAGCACTGGGGGTTCCTCTGTAAGTGTAACCAGTAATTATACTATGGTGTTTATTGGTGCTTCCGGACTTGCTTCATCTGCCTATATTGTAAAAAGGCATGAGGTCCAAAAAAGTATTTCTTTTCCTCAATCATTCTGTCAGATAATTGGTGCTTGGGGAAGAGGTGTCTCAACCTCAGGATGGAGCCAAGCTAGCCCAAACTTTGGCGAAGGTTTTTGTGAAATAGTACCTGGCACCTTAACTCCAACTGGTGTAACTTTAAGAACTTACGTTTACCAGGTTTATTCATATAGTGGCTCCTATCTAGGCTACTATCCCTCATCCCCTACAAATGTGACATTTGCATATTCTGTTCTTGGAATCCCAGAACCTACTGAACTAGCAGGACCGATCACTGGCCCCAGTATTGTATGTTCGCCAGGAGTTTTTACAGTTCAAAACCTGCCACCAGGATGCTCAATTACGTGGAATCCAGGACCTTATCTTACGATGACTTCGCAACAAGGCTCTAATCCATGCACTTTTACCGCAAATGGAAGTGGCGGTAGTTGGGTAGAGGCTACAATAACTGATTCTTTATGCGGAAGTACAACTTTGCCCAAATCTTATGTTCAAGTAAATCCATCATATAGTTTTATTTCAACAGAGTACGACCAAGATTGCAATACTGTGACACTGACTACAAACCTGCCATCATACACTTCGGTAACCTGGAATGCATCATCCAATTTCTTGATTGATGGTTATTACCCGCCTCTTTCAAAACAGGGCAACTCAATCATGGTTACATCTACAGACGGTAATGGTGGGAGTGTTTATGGAACGACAAGCTTAGGCTGTAGCATTACACCATATACTACCTTTTGTCCATGCCAATCTTGGAGTGGTGCTTCAATAACATGGATATGGGCATGTCCGTCACCAGGAGAGCCATTGATCGCAGAAGTCAATCCGTTACACCCTGATGCGACGGAATACAAATGGTATATCGGAGATCAATTGATTGAAACCACATATGATGGATATTTGCAAACCTACAATTGGCCATGCACAAGTGAAATGCCACATTTATATGTGACAGGTGTAACATCGTGTGGTCATACTGAACTTATTGATGGGGGTGAATTCTTCCCGGCTTGTGGTGGATACAAAAGCAGTTCTAATGTTATTCTATATCCTAACCCTGCATCCTCAGAGGTAACTATTGCACTTGAAGAAAAACAGTCACCAGTCATACTAATTAGTAGCGAAATTCAAATTAATACATTATCAGAAATCACTCAGATAAAGTTAATTGATAAAACAGGCATGACAAGAAAACTAATGAACTTTGGAAAAAATACCACAAAGGTGTCTTTGCAATTATCGGAATTTCAATCTGGAGTATATTACTTGGATGTAACAGATGGTGCGCGTCATGTTATAAAACCCTTAACAATTAAGTGATAAATAGTATTCTTCAATTTGTCTTCTTACTAAATGCATTGATTGAACAGAAGCGTTAGCGCTAAATAGGTTCATAATTTTAAAGATAAAAAGGCCTGCTGGTAACAGGTCGGTATATGTCATTGGCTTTTCCGCACCGCGAGAATCTTCTGCCTAAAGAAGGCCGTTAAGTGGTCGGCGGTGCGGCCCGCCCCGGCTCCCGCCGGGGACCCCCTCCTGG
>CALBTS010000155.1 GCA_937968035.1 uncultured Methanomethylovorans sp. | reverse complement strand
ATTTTTCTCTTTTCTTATGTTCAAGGATAAAAAAATAAAGCAATAAAATTACAGAAACCATTAGAAAGTAGAGAACTAAGTTTCCTCCGAATACAGCAACCATGAAATCACGTTCCGTTTTTTCAAATATATACTAATTAATATACTATACCCCTTTATAGATTTATCTTAGGAAAAAATTTGTGCATGAGGGATGACCATTAGTCATATATATTTACATGGGTGTGCTTTTGTAGAGTCAAGAAAATTGTTCTATTAATTATGCAGTCCAGCGGATACCTTTGTAAATGGCTGGAATACTAAGAAAGAATCTTGCTTCAATAAGAGGTAGATAATATGAAAATAAATGTGATATTATGACTGTGTAAAGTAAGTAGAATGTCAGTGAAACATATCGAAATACAACCGAACCCATGGCAATTAAAGCTAAATAGTATTGTTCCAACTACTGGTAAGAGATCAGACCAAGGGTAAAGTGTTAGTACTCACAGAACGCTCTATGAACTTCATAGAGGAAAATATTCTACACTAAGTACCATAATAAGATAGGTATAATACATAAAACCTTCAAATTACGTATATTTGACTTAAATATGGAGAACTTTGGAGGAATCCCATTCTGCTTCAAGTAAATGTTTCACAAAGAACACAAACTCCTTTCCATCGGAATAAATAGCTGTGAGATCTCCTCTTTGAACCAAATCTGTCCTGAGATCGATTAATACCTCTGAACCATCTACTAAAATTGCTCCTCCTTTTCTGAATTGTTCACTTTTCACGGTATATAATCTAACTTCTGCATCAGGGATGTGTTCTGCTATATCTTTTAATTCATCCAGTGAATAAGTAATCATACGTACTTTGATACCTTCACCAATCTTGCGATTCAATTCCTCTATAAGTTGCTTATGGTTAGTTTCTATCAACGGATACACATCATCAAGATTTCTGAAAGTGGGATGAGGTGCTTCTATCATTATCTCTGATTCTGCACTGGAAACAACCTGTATTATTCTGTCACTTATATTCTTCAGGCCGTTTATAGTCCAGACAGCCTCTTTCTGAAGGATGTTTTCCTCTCTTGAGTATATCTCTTCAAGTTTTTCAAGAGCTAACTTTGTTTCCTGCTCGAAATCCATTTTGATCTTCTTAATGGCTTCTTTGGGAGACATACATTTGTACCGCATGGGCTTTGTATGCTGCACTTCGATGATTCCATGTTCAGATAGCTTTTTTAATACATCATACACAGCAGGTCTAGGTATACCCGAGAACATATGAATATCAGTAGCTGTGCCACTGCCATGCTTTGTAAGAGCTATGAAGACCTTTGCTTCATATTCCGTAAGCCCTAAGTTCCTAAGTGAATCTATAAGTGTAGACATGAACTATATCCTCAATAAATATAAGGAGAGAGGGGAGTTATTCTTTATCCATCTTCCCTTTTTTCTGTTTTTTGTAGATGAAGAATCCACCGGCTGTAATGATTACTATTGCAATGATCGCGAACAGGCCAGTATGATCTGACAAAGATTCACCAAAAGATCTTGCAGGCAATGTTTCGGTCTTTATTTTAACGGTGTCCGATATCCGGCTGTGCCCATCTTCATCCTCATATTTTATCTCACTGTTGATGGAGTAAGCTTTGGCAACTGCCATTTCATCAACTTTCAGCTTAAACAGAGCATCGGCTGTCTGTCCAGGTTCCAATGTTCCCAGGAAAGCCTGATCATCTGTGGTACTGAACGGATCATCGACACTGATCCTTACAGTGGCATCTTTTGCTTTCATCTCGCCGATGTTCTTGTAGGTGACATGCAGCATCCCATCTGCATCTGCATACAATGTACCGGTAACATTGGCCACTTCAAAATCAGCTTCATCGTTAACCTTTATGTTGATTGTCTGGTTCTGCTGACCCACCGAATACCACAGTCCCACTTCCATATTGGTGATGC
>CALBTS010000154.1 GCA_937968035.1 uncultured Methanomethylovorans sp. | reverse complement strand
TTATTATGTAGAACCGATATTATGGAAGGTTATGAAAATAGGACTTGTGATACATGGTCCGGAGGCGGTTGATTCAGGACAGGCCCGTAAGATCATCGAGATATTAAGCACAAAAGGAAATGTTACGGCCATGATCGCAGGCACAATGGGCAAGACCGCTGTCATAGACGCACACATGGAAAATGTAATTGACATCATTAGAAGCCTCAGGCCAAGTGAATGCATAGAAGAGTGCATTGACACACAAGATGTGATCTACCTGCTAAACCATGGAAAGAACATGGAAACGGGAATAGCATTTGCAGGCATGGTCATTTCTCACCTTAAGAGGAAAGATGAAAAGCCCATTGTGCACATAGAAAGGCCTGGCAGTTCGGATGGCACTGTCATCCCCTGGAACGATCTTGCCAAAGAATATGCCAAAGCCATTGCTAATGAACTTGGCCTATCTATGATCGGAACTGCAGGGAGGGAAAAGGAGACACCATTAGAAATTGATGGGGAGCGCGTTGTACGGCGCTTAACTGGAGTGTGTCCCGGAGAAAAAATACTTGTCAATGGTATAGTAGTGGGCTCTGCAATATCCTTTGATGTCAGCATTGTTGCGGAAAGCGGTTACATTACACAGATAAAAGGGGGCAAGATCAAGGAGCATGGTGTGGAAAAACTGCATAATTATGAACAACGTGCTCCTATTGACCTAACGACAGCCTGGGTGAAAAGTGGCAGGCTGCGCTCTGATAATTTTAATGCGCGCACTTTACGATCTTCTGAACTTGAACTCTTCATAGGCAACAGAGAAAAAAAGAGGTGCAGCGAAGGGATTAATGCAGTCATAATAGATCATGAGGCAGAAAAAGCATTTGACATTGTACCTGGCGCAGATGTTGCCGTAACCATAGGTGATGATACCACGATCCTTGCAGCAGACATTTTATATAGGCTTGGCATACCGATCATAGGAATAACCGATGGAGATTCGGACGGAGTATCTCATCGAACGCACATATTTCCAGGTTCAACGATCATGAGATTAATACCAGATAGCGATGACGTGATCGGCAAAAAAGTACTTTCGAACGTGTTCATGGATAAAAAGAGTATGAACTTCAAAAGCTTGCAAGAGCTGAAAGATATGATCACACATCAGGCATTTGATGCCATTAAATATATAAAGGAATATTAAATATCCTGTCCTTCAAAAAGTCCGGCTATAAAAGTTTAAATATAATAATGTGCATACTATGAATTAGATCTCACAGAAGAGATACAAACATAGAATAAGGGGTTATTTTATGAAGGACTTTGAAGTAAAAATATTGGACGACACCGACTATCGGTTCATAGATGCACTGAAGAACCTGGGAATGTCAAGGAACGTTGCTACAACGCTGACATACCTTTCAAATGTAAGAGAGGCTTCATCCCAGGAGATAGAAATGAGTACAGGCCTAAGACAGCCTGAAGTAAGCGTGGCAATGAGGCAGATGCGTGAAAAGCACTGGATCAGTGTTCACAATAAGAAGGCTGTTGGAAAAGGCAGACCAACGAAGATCTATACCCTTAATGCTCCTATCGAAGAGATAATCAAGCACTATGAGGAAAAGATCATAGAAGACACGAAGACCACAATGATAGCCATCAAGAAGCTGAAGACAATAAGCAAAGGGATGGAGTGATCTCCGACCCAGGCATTTTTACTGGGACCACAATGCTGACGGTCTTCATTGAAGGACGTGTAAACAGTCTTCTTTTAGTTGTTTGCGTCCTTCCATATAGGTCTTTTAAACTACTTTTTTCATAACGTTTTTATCACACGATCATTTACTTGATATTGACTTATTTTGCCAGATACTATTCCTGCTTCTTCAACAAGTTCACTGTTTATGCACCAATATAAATACGTTTATTTTATATATCTTAAAATATAATATTTACTATGGATGCTGTTCATATGGAGGTGCCATTATTAGATCATCTGATGTAGTTTCCAAGTCCTTAGGCACTAGCAATAAACTTTTCTTTGTTAGCCTGAAATCCTGTAAAAACATTGCTGTTGCAGTGATATTGTTTCTGACCGTTAGCGCATTTATAGCAAATGCAGACCCCATGCTTAACGATACAACGCCACCGGCGTCTGTAACGAACCTTACGGAAACTAATGTGGGTACACAATGGATCTGCTGGAACTGGACAGATCCGGATGACACGGACTTCAGTCATGTGATGGTTTACCTCAACTCAGAATTTGTCACAAATACATCCCAGAGCTTTCATAATGCAACTGGACTGACAGAAGGGACAACATATACTTTAAGCACCAGAACTGTGGACACTAACGGCACTATTAATTCTACATGGGTCAACGATTCGGC
>CALBTS010000153.1 GCA_937968035.1 uncultured Methanomethylovorans sp. | reverse complement strand
AATAGACATTTTCGGAAATAAGGGATCAGTTCCATACTGCTTGTCTGGCTTTTGGGGTACGATGATGAGCTCTGAATGTTTCTCTTAAATTATGCAGACCGCAGGCGATTTCCATAACAAGATCACTGAAACCGTTTTTAGTGTTCCGGAACACATCTTTAACGATGCGCATACGTTTTATACCTGAAATGACGTGTTCTACAATAATGCGGACTCCGGAAATCATCTTGTTAAAAAATCTGTCTTCCAAAGACAGGTTTTTGCCTCGGGGCTTCTTTGCCGGCTGATAACAGGTTGTGTTTTTAGGTTCATATCCCTGAAAGCCTGTGTCTTTGAAAAGTATGCTGCCTTTTGGAAAAATCGGATTTTCCTCATCCACTATCTTTTTGTCATGTTTTTTTCCTTCATAAGTACATGGACAAATATAAATCCAGGTTAAGAAAACGAAATTGTAAATTCCTTACCGACGCTTGCCAATATATTATTCAACTCAGTTTTCAAAAATTCAAATCCTTTATAAGCAGATGTTGATAGCCAAAAGTACTTGATATGTTTCCATAAAATTTCAATCAGATTCAACTCCGGTGAATATTTGGGGATAAAGTATAGAAAAAGGCCTCTTTCTTCCCATGTCCCAATTTGAGATTTAAAAATGGCGCTGTGATGTATTGGAGCATTATCCAGAACAACAATGGTTCTTTTTGTTATGTAACGTGAAAACGCATCAAAGCAGGCGGTTACAATATCTGAAGTAACTGAGCAGTCAAAAACGCAAGGAAAGAAATCATTTTGCTTATTCAAGAATCCCAACACATTGATTCTTGAGGTTTTTCCACTCGGAAGCAAAAGCTGCTCATCCTCATCTTGCCAGGCATATGGAATCTCAGGCACGCCGGTAAAGCCAGATTCATCAAAATAATACAAGTCAATGATATTTGCCTTATCTTCATCTTTCAAGATTTCAATTTCCTTTTGCGCTTCCCTGAACTCGTTCTCATTGCGTTTGCTTTTGAGAGATTTCCGTCCTCGACACCAACGCAGTTTTTTTTTATAATCCGTTTCAGGGTTTTTACGCTGATTTTTTTACCAAACTTTTCCTGTATTTCAGTAATGGCACTTTTAAGTTGTCTTGGATTTTTCTTCACAATATCAATAACTTCATCATGCATCTCACTATGGATCAGCGGCGTTCTTCCAGAACGTGGTTTATCAATTAAAGAGTCAAATTGATATTTTTCCCATCCATCAATCCACTTCGAAACTGTTTCGTGAGTGGTCAAACATATTTGTGAAATCTGACTGATACTATACCCAGAGTTGCTCAATCGGAGTGCTTGAGCCCTGAGTTTAGTACGATTTGACTCTTCATCCGAAAATTCAATAAGTGACAGCCATTTTAATGCCAACGGCTCAATTGGAGAAATAAATTTTCTACCCGTACGTCTCATCTGATATCCTTGCTATGCAAATTTAAAAAAAACAATGATTTGTTGCAAAGCAAGATTATACAGGAATTATATTTGTCCACCTACTTAAGTACCGCTAAGATATACTGCTTTTCTGGAGACAACATTGGCAATGATGTTATTTTTTACCGTATGAC
>CALBTS010000152.1 GCA_937968035.1 uncultured Methanomethylovorans sp. | reverse complement strand
TAACTAAACGGCATGTTTTTATTCCCTCAACCATTAAAACCTGACATTGTATATGAAATGAGCAAAAAAAATTGGTATAGTCATCTGATGGATGTAAATTGCGATATGATAATTACTTTAATTACAAATTTTCAGCGTCACTTGTAGTTGGGATAAATTAAACGACATAAAAATAGTGAAGTCATGGAAATTAAAAGTAGATGGATCATAAAAACGATAAATATTTTTTTTCTGTTGTGGATTTTCTTACCTGCAAATTCACAAGAGAACGTAGTCTGGAATTATCCTGTTAATCCCAGGACTGATGAATGGAAGAATCTAAAAAGCTATGAAGAACAGCTAAAAGCATACAATATACCATCGGAAGTTATCAAGAAAATCTCAACCGCAGAATTGGTAAAAACCTGTCTTGCTTATCCGGAATGGCGGTTGATTAATGCTTATAGCGACCGGCAGGCAGGATTGGCTAATGTAATCGGACTCTTTAACGGATTTCATGAATTGTTTGCGAGACAAGACGCTGCAAAAAAGCTGATCAAAGTATATGTCAAGATGGATCCGCTATTGATTGACCGAAGCTGGACTTCTTTGCAAAAAGGAGCTTATAGTTTTCAATTCACATGTATTGAAATGTTGCTATCTCATGGTGCAATAGTTAGACAATTAGACGAAACCGATATCCAGATATTGTTGAATGAAGCTGTATCAAAATACAAAAGCAAAAAACAAATGCCGGATATGTATTCGATATGGGATTTATCCCCTACCGCTGGATTATGTCTGAGTATTCTTGATAAAGATGGGGTATTTTTAAAGAACCACCCGGACCTGCATTTGTTTCAACAAACATTTATGACGGAGGACATTGAAATACTGAACAAAATAATTGAAACATCAGAAAAGGAATAGAATTATGAGAACATTAATCGTAATCGTATTCATTATTTCTTCTTTAACCGCATGTAAATCCTATGTGGATACTGAAGGCAAGATTTTATCACACAGACCTACGGAAGAGGTAAATGTAGTAATTTCAAATACCTCCATTAAGGTTGACTTTAGCCTCGATGAGATTATGAGAAGGGTTATAACTTCGGAAACAGGTCAGCATAAAATAGATAGCATCAAAACGCTGGAAGAATTAGCAGGCTATTATGTGACTCTTTCCCCTTATTTCCAACCGGGGTATTCCAGCTTGAGCGATGATAATCATTATGTTTTTGCAAAAGTTGAATATCTGCTGGCACAAGAGTGTTTTCAGGACGACTGTAAATCACTGGCAAGAAGGGATATTTTAAAAACTGCCGTTGACAAACAAAAGCGCAAGTTTGGCGTACCGAACTCAGACCCCTCTTATACAAGAAGAACGGGCACGTTTTTAATCGCCGTTATCTTGATCAAGGAGGGCGATGATTCTTTTGTTCATTCACTAATAAATAGTGCTGACCTGCAAAAAACTTTATTATGCCTGAATAATAACATATGGATGGATGAAGAGGAATTCAATAATTTATTGATTCAATATGCAGAAAACTTCTTATCTGATGATTAACTTATTCGATCATGAGAAAATGTTATATCGTTATCATTTTAATAGCCCAGGTATGGAGGGTTGCATTACTTGCCCAGGTTGCTACTCCAAATGGTACTCAAATAGACTATAAAATTCTCTCTGAAGGGAATATAGCAATTTTAGAAGCTCAGGCAGCTCAATGGTTGAGTGACAGGGGGTGGACAGATTCGGTATATAGAATCGGACCTGCAACAAACAAATACAATTGTCATTCTTACGCCTGGTACAAAAAAGAAGGAGGAGGTAATGATTATTGGATCAATGCTTTTCTTAACTCAGATTTGGATGCCTTTAATCGTTATTCTTACTATTCAACTCCGCCTGCTCCCAATAATATTAATAGATATTGGAATGATTACAGTTACATAGAGGTTGATGTGGTAGAATCAACAAAAGTCTGGTTTGGTTCTTGCTGGCAATGGACAGGTTATGAATGGAGCAATAGTTGTGATCATTCTGCGGTCAGGTTACCTACAGGTTTATATGAGTCAAAATGGGGAGCATGGCCTCTGTATAGACATCCAGCCGACAAATGTCCATATTCTTTAGCCAATAGGAAATATTTCAAAAGAGGTCCATACCTCGCCGGTCCCTCTGTTATTTGCTCATCCGGGGCGACATTCGAGGTTAGTAACCTTCC
>CALBTS010000151.1 GCA_937968035.1 uncultured Methanomethylovorans sp. | reverse complement strand
AACAAGGTCTTCAGATTGCTACTGGGAAGCGTGCTGATGGTGCCCTTCTCACTAGCATCATTGCAGGTAGTTTCTATCTGCATGATGAAGGTTATATGGGTGCTCAAGGAAATAAACATTGGCGTGGTGCTATGATGCTACATGCTGATGGTGACGGTAGTTTCGATCTTAACCTGCTTCCTATTCGATACCTTAAGGAGAGATATAATGGCTAAAGAACGTGAATACACAAAGTATGAAAACTTCATCGCCCCTTTGATTTGGTGGATGGAGGAGTGTCTGAAATATCGAAGGCAAGGGAAGTGGATGTTGACAATTATCTTCTATATCCTCATACCCTTCGTAGCAGTTCTAAACAATCTTCTGTTCGTATCTCTTTTTATAATCTTCACCCCTATTGCCGCAACTCTTAAACTGTTTCGAAGGATCTAATAATGGCTGATAACAATATTGACTATGTTCTGGAACAATCTGATGTTCATGCTTTCGAATTTCTTGAAACCATTGACAAGGTTTGTGAATGGGGCATTGCTCGTAACATCACTGCTGAAGGTGGTGCTACATCGATTACACAGTGTGTGAAGATGGCAGAAGAGCTTCAAGAATTCATTGATGCCAAGAATGAACGAGAAGCACAGGATGCTATTGGTGACATGTTTGTTGTTCTCATTCAAATTGCTCGTCTCCGTGGCATCTTCTTGGATGATGCGCTCAAGAGTGCCTGGAATCAGATAAAAGATCGTAAGGGCACGATGATTTCTGGCCTGTTTGTCAAAGAAACAGCATAAGGAGATATAAACATGGCTTGGTATGATGATTGGGAAAGTGCAGAAGAAGCCCATCCTGAACTGGATTTGGACAATATCTACAATGAAGAAGCTGAGGCAGGTAAGCATGATTGCACCTACTACAGCGGCATGGTGAAGCATACCGATGGAACTTTCCGAACCATCTGGTATGAAGCAAGTTATAACAATGGTGTTCAGCAAGTGGAAATTGGTGAAGTTGAATACGAACAGTATGAGGAGGTTGTGACTCGCACAAACTATCGTAAGATTTAATTAGGAGAATATAACAACAATGGAATATCTTGGTATCAACCTGAATCTCGAAAGGGATTCTAACTTCAGCGAGGAGGGCCTCATCCTCCTCGAACGTTATTATGCAGAGGAGGGACGAGCTGGTGTTCAGAAAGCTATTGCCCGAGTGGCTAATTGTTTCAGCTTTGGTGATAAAGCCTTGGCACAACGTGTCTATGACCAGATTTCTTCACACCGCTGGTTTCCTTCTTCCCCCATCTTTTCTAATGCAATTAATGGTGAATGGCTCCCTGGTTATTGGGAGGTAAATGACACAGCTCGTATTCGAGAGTTCTGGAAGGGCGAAGATCCAAAGGCAATGCCTATTGCATGTTTCCTGGCCTACCTAGAAGACTCAATTAAGGGTCAAGTAGAGACAGCTTCAGAACTCTCGTATCTGTCTGTGATGGGAGGTGGTACAGCAGTTCACTCTCGTATTCGAGCAACCTCTGACAAGGCTCCTGGCCCCATCCCCTATATCAAAACTCTTGATGGTGTGATGGGCTACTACCGACAAGGAAAGACTCGACGTGGAAGCACAGCAATTTATATGGATGTTAGTCATCCAGATGTCCCTGAGTTTATTCGTATGCGTCATCCTTCTGGTGGTGGGGACGCTGCTCGAAAGATTGATAATCGTAAGGGCGTCCATCTTGCAATCAACCTTACAGATGAATTTGAAGAGGCTGTATCAGCAGATGCCGACTGGACATTCCGATGCCCTCATACTGGAGATGCAAAGCAAACTGTCAAGGCTCGTCAACTTTGAGATCGGAAGAGCGTCGTGTAGGGAAAGAGTGTAGATCTCGGTGGT
>CALBTS010000150.1 GCA_937968035.1 uncultured Methanomethylovorans sp. | reverse complement strand
TGGTCCATGGGTATCGCATGAGGAACACCGGTGATCACAGCGAAATCATGATCTGCATATTTCTTAGCTATGAGTTCGTCCACAACATTGCCTGCAATGGGATATTCGTCCAGTCCTCCTGTGATATCGTGGATCTGAACACCTTTTTCCTTCAGGTCGTGCATGATATTACGGGCATGGTCCCTCACCCGGGGCAGGCCGAGTGACTCATCCAGGTTTGCCATATTCACCACATTTCCAGATACTCCCAGCCGGGATGCAACTTCGTGAACAGCGACATTTATGTCCGCGAACATATAGCCTGTCTCCTTCTTGGCGTTCATTATTACAAGGCCTTTCTTGCCTTCCTTCAGCAACTCTATGATACGCTGTGCCACCTTGTACTTCAGGTCTCCTCTTGAAGGTGCCAGGTATTCCTTGCTGGCTGCACCGTGGCGCTTTTCCACTTCCGTTGCTTCTTCCAGGAGCACTTTCTGCCGCTCGAACTCTTCCCTGTCGATAACACCTATGTCCAGCGCAGATTCCAGAGTGATCAGCACTCCTTTTGTATTATTTGCATATCCTGCATGGACCTCAACCTCTATCACCGGTACGTCCAGATCTGCATCCATCACCGGCTCGTGCAGTTCTTCTCCAATGATCATGCTGGCACACGTCCCAACAACGCCTATCAGTTTCGGATGGAACATCTCATTGACCTTTTCAAGCACAGAGGAAAGCTCCCTGCGCCCTCCAAATACAAAACCGTTCTCATCTAGGGCCGTGGTAACTACATGTATCCCGTCTTCTTCGAGAAGTCTCGCATGCTTAAAAGAGCATCCCGGAGGGCCATGCAATATGGCAACATCCACATTCAGGTCCCTAAGGGTGTACAGGGCAGCAACTATCGAACTCGGTCTGGGGTGTATTATAGATATGTCATTCGCAGCCATGCTATTCTCCATGGTGTCATATGATCGTTATGATATTTACTTAAAGAAGTATGATTTTTTACACTTATTCAAATGATACTTTTGCACTATACTACAGCCTTCTGATATAAAAGGGCTGTTTTATGTAACAAGCTCCCTATTTTCACCGGAAGCACTTCACACACAGAGCAACAGTAACTTCATCAGCTCTCTTTTTTCTGGCAATTCCCATTGCCCACATTCTTCCCATGTCCAAGCTCTCTGCATAATGGATATTTCCGGTTGCCAGGGGCTTCATCCTCTCGCCTACCAGTATCAGTTCCTCCATATCTGCCAGCCTGCGGCTGATCAGATCAGCAACACCCTCCGGCGGAAGGCCTTCGCATACCTGTGCAGCCTCTTCACCAAGCACCATTATCACCTTTCGCTTTCTTTTTAAACTCAGGTCCAGTGCTTTTTCCACAGAAACTATGTCCATGCCAGAGTTAGAATTATCCAGGATCCTGATGTCCTCTTTTGTCATCTCCTGCATCCTGCCCTGCAAACCCCTGAACTGTTGAATGGTATTTTTTATATTTTCCAGTGGTACATCTATTTCAAGAGCTGTGACACAGGATGCAGCAAAAGCTGTGATGTATGACCTTGCATCATATCCATCTGCAGGGAACAATTCGATATATCCTTTCCCGCTTGTAATAGAGAAACTGTTTTTATGCATGTTCAGAAAATGGTCAGCATCTGAAGTTCTGCTTTCTTCATTTTCCATGATGCAGAAGGTAGTTATGTTTTCTGTTCCAAGGGATCTATCCAATTGTTCTAATGCTTTCCTGCAGTTCTCATTGAGTACGATAAGTGCTTTTGAAGAATAGTTTAGCAGAGACCTTACTTTTGCCTCACTTGCCATGGATGTTTTGCCTGCGATCATGTAATCCATGTCAAGGGTGGTGATGATGCCAACATTCCCATATCCTGTAACTCCCAGCGATATCTCAAAAATATACGCATCTATCTCCCTTCCGAGCGATCCTGCAATATCCATTGCATCTAGGATACTACCCGGAGCAATGCTAAGACCTTTATGGATCACCTCGCACATACCATCTTCCCATAGCTCTAGTCCTCTGGAAGTGTGTAGCACAACAGTAAGCTTCCTTGAGATCATGTCAGCAAGCAGGGAAGCAGTACTGGTCTTTGCCTTGGTGCCCGTGACCTCGATCATGAGTGGATGATCACTTTCATATTTAATTTTCATGATCTCTCCAACAGCTCTGTGATGAGATATTACGGGAACATGTTTTTCTTCGGCCTGATGCAGCATAATATGGTCGGGATAAAGGTGAACAGGGCTTATTATAAGATCCGTCTCCTCAATAGAGCAGTTCTTTTCCGACACCCATATACCATCTATCTCCAAAGCATTGCATTGTTCAGAAGAAAGCGTTCCATAAACATCCACACCTGTCACATTAAAGCCCAGCTCTTTGAGCTTGCGGGCAATGATAACACCGCCATGTGTCATGTCAAGAACAGCTATATTCTTTATTGCCGGGTCGGTAAGGCGACAGTACATATCCCGGAAAAGCACTTTACTTCTAGATAAGTGCAACGATGGCCTGGTAAACTAAAAGAAAAAGATTGGCCGGTCAAAGCCGGTCTAAATATGATCTCAACTATCGTCGTCAGCTTCGTCGTTCTTGTAACTGTCACTTCCCATCATGGCGGCGGCAATGGAATCGATCCCATCCATCCACTCAGCTACAAATCCGTAAGGGATGTCTTCCATTATATCATCGGGTAACTTACGTCCGTTAATGATCAATGCACCGATCTGTGCTACCTTATCCAGTGAGATCTCTATATTGTCGGCTGCCTCTGCTTCTAGTGCCTGTTTCAGCAGGGTGGGTATTCTTGCCTTTTTGTTGTAGTCCTGTCCTATATAACATTCAAAAGCAGCAAAGGTTCCGATAAGTGATGTCTGCATTGAAGCGATCATCATATCTATATCATCGGATATATGTTCAATTTCTTCAAGGGCGATATCTTTTATCTGAGAGATCGAGTGGAAGGCAGATTCTGCGGAGATGAGCTCTTTATCGAGCTTAGCTACTACTTTCAGGCATGCAAGGATGATGTCGTCCTCCATGTTGATGAAAACCGCACTGTCCTTATCTTGTGGTTCATCAGATTCCTTGAACTCAAAACCACTCTCTTTCACCTGGTTTATCCAGTTGTTCCATCGTTCCCTGGTATAAAACTCATGGGAAAGGATCTCTGTTTCCGTATCAGACATCAAACACCTCTTTTAGGTTACGCTATGTTCTTAGCATTCCGTTAGTAGTATAAAAGACATTCGCATTAATGTCACTTCAATTTTCATAACTGCAATTCTACCTTCTTCAGTGGAGTGGCACATATGTCCCCATCTTCAATATTATCCAGAATATCAGTTATGGTGCATTTGTCTCCTGTGCGCAGTCCTTCCGGGAAGAACAGATCATACATGTCATCTGGGACGTCGCTGCATTTCGGAGGCTCATAGCTGATCTTAGCGCCTCGGATGGCTTTCCTGGAATCAAGGATCGCCACTACCGGAGATTTCACTACTTCTACTGCTATTACTCCACCGTCGTGAAGGAAACATTCATGTATCGAAGGGGTCTTTATCCTGACCACTTTATACCTGCGTCCTTTTTCAAGGTTTAAACATGTGTTCTTGAGCTTACATTTATTGCACTCGTTAGACTCCCCTTCGAATATGAACTCCATGCCTTCTTTAGCAAGCCTGGATCCAATAAGGGTTATTGTAGTATCTACCTCGACCATATCAACACACACCTGGATCTGAATCATTCTATTACTTTAGTAATCTTTGCCACTCTCTCGGCAGCTTCAGGGGTAAGGCCTGAACCGAGTATCGTATATCTTTCCGGACGAATTGTATGTGCTAGAAGCAGAGCCTCCAATATATATTTATCTTCAATGCCCAGCTCTGCAGCAGTAGTAGGAGCATGCAGTTTTTTCAGTCCGTTCCTGATGCGTTCCCAGTCGCCTCCGTGCAGGTACATCATCATGATAGTTCCCACACCACATTGTTCCCCATGCAGTGCAGGTTTCGGGGCCACCATATCAAGAGCATGGCTGAACATGTGTTCAGAACCTGATGCAGGCCGTGAAGATCCTGCAATGCTCATGGCAACGCCGCTTGATACAAGTGCCTTTACCACTATCCTCACTGAACTCTCAAGCTCCGGTTTTATGGAATCGACGGAGTCAAGCACTATTTTTGCCGTCATCCGGGAAAGAGCAGCAGCATATTCACTGAATGGCTCATTTCTCAGCCTGTAAGCCAGTTCCCAGTCGCTCACTGCAGTGTAATTCGAGATGATGTCTGCGCAACCGGCTGCCAGAAGCCTGTATGGGGCATTTGCGATGATCTCTGTATCTGCAATGACTGCCATGGGAGCATTTGCTTCCACGGAGGTGACCCTCTTTCCATCATGTATGGAAGCCCTAGAAGAAACAATTCCGTCATGTGAAGCTGCCGTAGGGACACTGATGAACGGAAGGTCCAGTTCGGTGGCTGCCAGTTTAGCCACGTCAATGGATTTGCCGCTGCCAACACCCAGCAGGTAATTGGAATTATTATAAAGGGCAACTTCTTTAACGCGTTCAACTTCTTCCGTTGTGGCTGATTTGATCGTTATCACACTTGGATCGACACCTGCGTCTGCCAGCATGTCATATACGATATCTCCGGCTATGTTCCGGGTATACTTTCCTGTTACTATCAGGGGATTATTGGCCAGCTTGAGATCATCACAGACACTTTTTACTTCTCTGATGATTCCGTGCCCTATTACTATATCTCTGGGTAATTGCATCCATTTGGTTTTCTCTTCTCTGGGTGGGATCACTTGAATACCTGCAATAGTTTTGTACGGTCGTTTTGTAACTGAATTATGCACTGCATTTTAGTTGAAACGTTTTTGATGACAGAAGTTATTAAACATTAATTCTATTAGGATATTCCTGTAGTATCACATAAACATTTGAGGTTCAATGACTTCGTATATAGATAAGGTTTCAGGATTTATAAACACATATTATATAGACCCTATCCTGCACGATGAGGGTTATAACATAGTCAACACCCTTACATGGGCCATCATACTTGGATTATGTATATTTGCAGTTGTCAAACTGCTTAAAAAACTGGATATACAGGCAGATAACAGGTTCATAGCCTCAATAGTGCCTTTTGTACTTGCCGGATCTTCCATGCGGGTCCTCGAAGATGCAGGAGCCATACAACAACCTTTCAGTTTCTTCCTGATAACCCCGATCATATATTTTGTTGTTTTTTTTATTACGTTGGGATGTCTGGTCATAGCTAAGGCGATCAGTGAAAAATGGACTGGAAAGAGCATGGAAACCATTTTCGCATCCATGGGCACTCTCTGGTTCTTGTTGAACATATCTGTGCTCCTTAGCATTCAAACAGTAGTTCTTCCTGTGGTACTGATCTATATCCTTGGCCTGGGTACATTGATCACATTATTTGTTTATTTTATAGCAAAGAAGATAGATTTTGGAATACTTACGGACCGATTGAACATATCCATACTCGGAGCCCACATGCTGGATGCTTCCTCCACGTTCATAGGAGTGGATATGCTGGGATACTATGAAAAGCACGTATTGCCTTCTTATCTCATCGATCTCACAGGAACAGCATTTGTGATGTATCCGTTGAAACTGGCCATTTTTATTCCTGTGCTGTATATAATAGATACTAATTTCAATGAAGATGATGAGTCCCGCAACCTGCGGACCTTTGTAAAAATGGTGATCCTTGTACTCGGCCTCTCACCGGCATGCAGGAACACTATACGTATGTTTTTCGGGATATGATGAAAATGTCCAATATCAGCAATAAAGAACAAGCATTACAATACATAAGGGGCATTCGCAAAGAAATAGGGTGCATGTTCCTATTGTTCTTGATATCTGCAGTTATAGGATATATAACTGCCATTATGTACCCTGACATGGTTGTAAGGTCCTTGGAGGAGCTTGAAGGACTTGTGGAGCTATTGAAAAACCTGTCCCTGATCGAGATAATGTTCCTTATCTTCCTGAACAATGCCCTGAAAAGCTTGCTCATACTGGTACTTGGCGTTGGCCTTGGGATAGTGCCCTTCCTTTTCATTGCGTACAACGGCTACTTCCTGGGTATTTTTAGTCATAAGATCATAATGGAGCAAGGTTCTCTTTATTTAGTGGCTGGTATTCTGCCCCACGGCATCATTGAAATACCGATGGTAGTTATATCCGCTGCTATTGGTCTGAGGCTTGGGTTTAAAGGACTTGCTTCTCTTAAGGGGAAATCGGTACACTTAAAAGAAGAAATTATCACCGGTGTCAAGTTCTTTTTCTACTGGATCATGCCGTTGCTTTTAGTAGCAGCTGCAGTGGAAACTTTTATAACTTCGGTTATTATCGGCCTGCTGAGCCAGATGTGAAGAACAAGTGAAAGGGAACTACGCAAAGCCTATATAGTTCATTGATATGTGTGAAGACAAGAGAGGGTATAAGATGATAGACAGAAAAGAGATCATAGATATCGTTCAGGATTACGATCCCGATAAGATCAAGATCGGAGCAGTTGCTTCTCACTCTGCATTAGATGTATTTGACGGTGCCGTGGAGGAGGATTTCCGCACATTCGCTATATGTCAGCAGGGAAGGGAGAAAACATATTCCCATTATTTCAAGGCCCAGAGGGATGCATACGGAAGGGTAAAACGTGGAATTGTGGACGAGACTTTGGTGTTGAAGAAGTTCAATGAAGTGCTGCTTCCTCAAAACCAGCAGATGCTGCGTGATCAGAACATCCTTTTCATTCCTAACAGGTCCTTTACTTCATACTGCGGG
This sequence comes from uncultured Methanomethylovorans sp., assembly GCA_937968035.1. Classification (GTDB taxonomy): domain Archaea; phylum Halobacteriota; class Methanosarcinia; order Methanosarcinales; family Methanosarcinaceae; genus Methanomethylovorans. The sequence goes on along the minus strand of CALBTS010000150.1, from coordinate 4,472 downwards.
ATAGATGAGGTAGAGAATGACTTTTCTGTGCCTCTAGTAGGCAGCAGGAATATGCTCAGAAGCGAGGAAAGGGGTATTGATCGCGACTATTATTGGCTACTGGAGAAGGCCGGTCTTCCTTTCCCTGAAAGGATCAATGATCCCCAGGATATCGAAGAGCTCTCCATAGTGAAACTTCCGCATGCTGTCAAGAAGCTGGAAAGAGGTTTCTTCACAGCTGCAACTTATGAAGAATACCTGAAGAAATCAGAAGCATTGCTTAAGCAAGGCGTTATCACGCGGGAAGCTTTGGACAATGCAAGGATCGAGAGATACGTTATCGGTCCGGTGTTCAACTTCGATATGTTCTATTCTCCCATCGAGGAAGAAATGAGCAAACTTGAGATACTTGGCATAGACTGGCGTTTTGAGACCAGCCTGGACGGTCATGTCCGTCTGCCTGCACCCCAGCAGATCACTCTGGCAGAGCACCAGCTGACCCCTGAATATACTGTGTGCGGACATAATTCTTCCACATTGCGCGAGTCCCTGCTGGAGGATGTGTTCATGCTGGCCGAGAAGTATATCAAGGCAGCCAGTAAACACTATGATCCCGGCATAATAGGGCCGTTCTGCCTGCAGACCTGTATAGATAAGGACCTTAATTTCTATATCTATGATGTCGCACCCAGAGTTGGCGGCGGGACCAATGTACACATGTCAGTGGGCCATCCTTATGGTAATACCATCTGGAGAAAGAACATGAGTACGGGAAGACGCATAGCTTTTGAAATAAGAAGAGCAATTGAGATGGGAGAGTTGGGTCGCATTGTGACTTGAGCTCTTTTATGTATAGATAAGTAGATTTAATATGTAGACATTACTAAAACGTTGAAATCATTTAAATATCAGTAACCAAATGATAACAACGGTCTGGAGCAAGATATCATCCGGTCATAAGACCGATTGCAAGCATTGCTACGTACTTTTATAATATTTGCCCATCGGAGGGAAATCAGTAATTGAGTCAACCTTGCATTAATATTGGCATGGTAGGTCATGTCGATCATGGAAAAACCACTTTAGTGAGCGCATTATCTGGCGTGTGGACAGATACACACAGTGAAGAGATGAAGCGCGGAATATCTATCAGGTTAGGGTATGCAGATACTACTATCAGAAAATGCCCTAACTGCCCTGAGCCACAATGTTACACTGTACAAGAGACCTGTCCGGGATGTGGGGAGCCTTCAGAAGAAGTGCGCACTATTTCTTTTGTAGATGCTCCCGGGCACGAGACCCTGATGGCTACAATGCTTTCCGGAGCGGCTATAATGGATGGTGCCATTCTTGTGATCGCTGCGAACGAGGAATGCCCCCAGCCACAGACTAAAGAACATCTGATGGCTTTGAACATTATCGGTATCAAGAATCTTGTCATAGTCCAGAATAAGATCGATCTGGTATCTAAAGAAGAGGTAATAGATCACTATAAACAGATCAAGAGATTTGTGAAAGGCACCGTGGCAGAGAACGCTCCGATAATTCCCGTATCTGCTCAGCAGAACATAAATATCGACGCTCTGCTCCAGGCAATGGAAGAGCATATCCCAACCCCCGAATATAAGATCGACAAACCGGCACAGATGCTTATCGCACGTTCTTTTGATATCAACAAGCCGGGAACTCCTATAGACAAGATCAAGGGTGGTGTGATCGGTGGAACTCTGACAGAAGGTGTCTTAGCCATAGGTGAAGATCTTGAGATTAGGCCAGGCTATAAGCTGGAAAGTGAAGGGACTACCAGATGGGTTCCTATAATCACTAAGATCTCAATGCTCTTTGCAGGTAAGGACCCCGTAGACAAAGCCACCCCGGGAGGACTGCTTGCTGTAGGTACTGCACTGGACCCTGCCATCACCAAGAGTGATTCCCTTGTGGGACAGGTAGCAGGGAAACCCGGAACTTTACCACCTACCCGTGATGTATTCACTCTTGAGCTAAATCTGCTTGAACGGGTAGTAGGTGTGATAGATGAAGCAGAGATAGGTTCTATCAGAACCAGCGAGCCACTTATGCTTAATGTGGGCACGGCCACTACTGTGGGTGTGGTCACCAGTGCAAGGAAGAACGTTGCTGAAGTGAAGCTCAAGAGACCGGTATGTGCCAGTGCCGGTTCAATGGTGGCTATCAGCAGAAGGATAGGTTCGAGATGGCGCCTGATAGGTGTGGGAGTCATAAGGTCTTGAAGGTGATAATCGACACGAATGCTCTGATGATACCTGTGCAATTCAATGTAGACATATTCAGTGAATTACACAGGCTGGGTTTTGATCATTTCATTGTTCCTCTGGCCGTGCTAAATGAGCTGGAGAAGCTTGTTACAACAGCAAGGGGTCAGGATCGCATAGCTGCAAAGGTAGGTAAGTCTCTGGCACAGAGGTGCGAACTTGTTCCCATGGAAGGGCATGCCGATGATATCATCGTGTCCCTTGCAGATGATACCGGGGCTGCAGTTTTGACAAATGATATCGGGCTTAAGAAGAGGTTGCTGGAAATGGGCATCAGGGTAATATCTCTCAGACAAAGGACCCGTCTGGAATTATTGTCATAAGCGAGAGTAAAAATTATAACATATAAATAGGTTTATAGCAGGATAACTGGGCTTTTGGAGATAATCGCATGTACAAGAAAATGAAGCTTTCAGATACCATCCGGGTAGCTCCTGATCTTTTGGGTGGGGATGTTCAGGTCAATGTTAAGAATGCACTGAGGGAGAAGCTTGAAGGCAGGCTTGATAAGCAGATAGGTGCCATCGTTGCTATCACGGAAATTGAAAAAGTAGGTGAAGGGCACATCCTTGTGGGCGATGGTGCAGTCTATTATGATGTGGATTTCGATGCCATCGTGTTCTCACCCATGATACAGGAAGTAGTTGAAGGAGAAGTTGTTGAGACCGTTGATTTCGGGGCTTTTGTCAGCATAGGCGCTATGGATGGTCTCTTACATGTAAGCCAGATCACAGATGACTTCATGTCATATGATGGAAAGAATGGCCGGCTTATGAGCAAAACCGGAACCCGTTCCCTTGGTGAAGGTGACAGGGTGAGGACCAGGATAGTCGCGCTCAGTATCAATGAAAGGGAACCAAGGGAAAGTAAGATCGGTCTTACTATGAGACAGAATGCCTTGGGTAAACTGGAGTGGCTCGAAGAGGAAAGGATGGCTAAATCCAATGCTCAGGAAGAGGTTTGAACATGGCAGAGCAGGTTTGTAGGGAGTGCCACAGGATAGTCACAGGCCAGACGTGCCTGGTATGCAGTTCCAGTAACCTTAGTAGTGATTGGAGTGGCATGGTGATAATTGTGGACCCAGAACTTTCCGAGATAGCCCAGAAAATGGAGATCAAAGTAGCTGATCGGTATGCACTGAAGGTGCGGTAATTGGTGAAAACGATACACCTGCCTGCAGAACTGCGTCCTTTGTTAAGGAAGACCTTTGGTGTCCTTTACACTGGTACCGGTGATGACACAATACAAAAGCTTTCCAAAGACCTGGGTAGTCCCACAAAACTTATATCGGTGGGTGATGTTACTACATTCCACTTGCTCAATTCCAATATCATTCCGGACATCCTTATCGTTGATGACCGGACAAAACGCGGGCCGGCGTCGGCACGCGTAGTAGTGGGCACAAAGCATACAGGGTTCAGTGAAATATTCGTGGATAATCCTCCCGGGGTCATAACCGAGGATCTGATAAATGTGGTCCATGACGCAATAAGATCAAAGGACCATGTGCGAATATTCGTGCGCGGCGAAGAGGACCTTGCAGCATTGCCCGCAATACTGCTTGCACCTGAAGGTTCGGTTGTGCTGTACGGGCAGCCGGATGAAGGGGTGGTGCTTGTCAATATCACACGATCTAAAAAGGAAGAGATCCTTGACCTGCTGGACAAGATGATACATGGGCAGGAAGACAGGAACAATTTGATAGATATTCGGAGGAAATTCAATGGATGTTAAAATCATTGAGGATAAGAATAATGTACTTCTCAACAGGCGTGAGCTTAACTTCGAGGTAACTTTCGAAGGGCCCACTCCCGCAAGAATGGACGTAAAGAACAAGATGGCAGCATTACTGAACGTGCCACTGGAACTTGTCGTTATCCAGAGGATGAAGAACGATTTCGGAAGGCAGAAGCTCAACGGTTATGCAAAGATCTATGAAGATGCTGCCCGTATGAAAAAGATAGAAGAGGAACATATCCTCGCGAGGAACAAGCTGCCTGAGTCACCAGAGGAAAAAGCAGAAGCAGTGGAAGAGTAAAAAGGTGTAACAATGGCAGTAAAAGATTACTATAAGGTCAGCGGCGATAAGATCGAAAGGACACACCAGGCCTGCCCAAGATGCGGAGAGGGTGTATTCCTTGCTGAACATAAGGACAGGCGTACCTGCGGTAAATGCGGTTACACCGAGTTCAAGAAATAAAT
>CALBTS010000149.1 GCA_937968035.1 uncultured Methanomethylovorans sp. | reverse complement strand
GTTTTCAGTGCAGCAGTTACATCAACGAGCTTTTCCACGCTGTGGATCTGCCCTTTGTCCCGGCATTGTTTCACTCTGCACAGGTATGCCTTTGCTTCCAGATCGGTAGTTTGTATATACTTTCAGTTTTGTTTAGAAAGTGTAATTCATAGAAGGCAGACGATGTGTAGAGCATCGATAAAAAGAAAAAAGAAGTTTTTTCTTAAAATGATACACAAGGTCCAGAGGACCTGTGCATCTCAGGTTCACTTCAGTTCGAAGGAACCTTTACATCCAGGTGGATACCGTAGTACGCATACTGCGGTACGGTTATTGTAGCACTGCTGCCGGAGAACGTGCCCTTGTATGTGGTAAATTTACCGGGGGCTGGGTTCTTTGCAAGCGGCTTCCCATCGTATCCCTGGATCTTTAGGTTTTCCTGCGCATCAGAGAAAACTGCTCCATTCTTCAGGTTGATGGTGATGGTCACTTTCCCATTGACAGGTGCTGAGAACGTGACAGTGCCTGCATCTATTTTTTGACCGGCATAGATCGTAACGGTACTTCCGCTCATATATGTGGTATATGTTGCCCAGTTGCCCTTCTCCACGTATCTAGTGCCAGCTGCCCAGGCGGTCTCACCCTTATAGCAGACCTTGTCTTGCTTGTTCACAAAGTTCAGTCCGCTGACCTTGCGCTCTGCATCGCTCATGATACTACTAAATGTCACCGTGTAGGAGCTGGTTGCCGGGTAGATGCCTCCAGTGAGTTGGGTCCATCCAGGTCTGACCTCTTCGTACACATAATATTTTCCGTAGTTAAGATTCAGACTCCTGTCAAAGTTGTATTTTCCATCAGCACCTGTGACTCTCTGAGCTATGAAACCTGGAGCTGTGGCACTCGGGGCTGTTCCTGGAGAAAGTGGCTCCTTGAACAGGTAAATGTTCCATCCCTGGAGCGGGTGGTCTACATACTTTGTCCCATCGCCGAGTTCCTGGTACTTATAACCAGATATCTCACAAGCAGTTGCCACGGACATTAAGCCAAGTACGGCTACTGTCAGCAGCATTACTCTCATTAATTTGGAATATGTCATTTTTTCCCTCCGTTTTTAGATCTTCTCCCTCGTCCAGGATGCGTTATCCTTTTTGGCCTTGCTTGCGGGCCATGGGTAAGATCTACACTCAGAAGTCGATTTTTCGCATATTTAAACATTATGAATATGTTAAGTATGTTGATGCACATAATGATGAGATATGGGTGTTACTGGATCTGCTGCCTCTACTCTTAGCAGGTTTTTTGCACTAGTTAAAACTCTATAACAACTACCCTCGAAGGAAGCAGCAATATACAAGTGCCGAAGAAAATCATTCTTCTACCTTGGCCATCAGCACAGCATCCGTAATAACGACCTTGGCCGTGTACTCATCCAGCTCGATGACCTCAAATTCGCGGATATCGATCTTCTTTTTGTACATGGGTGCGTCCACAACGAAGCTTTCGAACTCACCGCCTTCACCTGCCACGTTGAGCCCGATCTTTTCATTGAGCTTTACAAGACGGTCTATATCGTTCTCCGTGATGATGCGTCCGACCCATTTGCTGTTCAGGCCGTAGGCTGCCACGCTGCTGAAAATGAACCTGAAGCCTAGGGCAAGCAGCTGCCTCATCTCCTTTTCCTGGTCTATATGCCACAGGGGCGAGAATACCTTAAGTCCCAGCTCATCGCATATCCGCTCGATCCGCTCCCGCTGATAGTTTGAGTACAGGGCTCCTGTGACAACCCCCTCTATTCCAAATTCCTGTTTAGCCTGAAGGATGGCCTTTTTCAGATCTTCCAGTTCTGTTTCCTTCTCGCCCTGGGTGATCTGCTCGATGAGAGGAATGCCCATAGTCTCGGCCTGCAATTGCGCCAGGCCGATATTGGGCGTGTGGAACATATAGGAATCGGGATTGATGCTCTTAATTGTGATCAGGCACTCAATGGCATAGTTCTGCTGCTGCATGATATACATGGCATAGTTACTGTCCTTGCCTGAGCTGAACAGCACACCCAGTTTCAGGTTGGGATGATCATGGAACTGTTTGAGGTAATCCGTCTTGGTATTGGATCCCGCTCTTCTGGCAAGCCTGTAGATGGCCTTATCGAACCTGCTGCCATACTGGGCAGCCTGTTTCTTTCTCCGGGTGACCTCCGCAGGTATGCCAAGCCTTTCTCCTACCCTGCGCAGGATGAGCTTGTTCTCAGTATCATTGATCTTGAACTCCGGCGGTATCTTCAGGCCGTATTCCACGAACCTTTTATCAAGATAAGGCATACGCATCTCGATATTGTTGTACATGGACACAACATCGTCCCTGTAGGTGTTCTTTTCGTAGATCTTCAGGATATCGGCATAACAATCTCTGCTGATATCCGTGGAACGCTTGTGCCTGTCGTACCCTGCGAACAGCTCATCTGCCCCTGAGCCTGAGAACATCACGCGCATCCCATCCTCCTTTGCTGCCTTGCAGGCAGTGTACATGGTAAGAGCTACACCGACCTTGGGCACATTCGTATCCTCCACAAGGGGCACTACGGTCTTGAGATATTCTTCCGCCTGTTCCAGGTCTATCTGGTGCACCACAAGCTCAAGCCCCAGTGCTTCCGCCACCTTTTTAGCATATTCTATGTCCGGTGGCTCCTGCACGTCCCTGAGGCCAGCACTGTAGCATTTGAAATCCTTTCCGGGAATTTTTCCAAGCTTTCTGCACATGTATGCCAGGATGGTTGAATCCAGTCCCCCTGAGAACAGTATCCCGAAAGGCTCGTCAGGAAAACGGATCTTTACAGCGTTTTCAAGCAACTGTTGCACTTGTTCTGCAATTTGCTCAAAAGTGCCTTCATGCTGAGGAGTAATAAAAAAGAAATTCCGGGTGTAACGGTCCACAGTTCCATTCTTGATATCATAAGCCAGTATCTCCCTCGGGTTGAGCTCTTTTATGTCAGTATAGCCTGTTGTCTTCAATGCCTTTTTCTCCGAGGCGAAGGCAAAACCCTCTGAAAAGCTGTACCAGAGAGGTTTCAGACCAATGATATCCCGCGCAATATAAACTACACCTTCCAGCCAGTAGGCAAATGCATACACACCCCGCAGCATATCCAGAGCGCCACAGATATTTCGCATCACTGCTGTGGGATCTGCGGTATTCACATTGTCATCGTGCAGTCTTTGTTCTATAAGCTTTACAAGCAGATCCGAATCATTGGAAGCATCTATCCGGCAAGCTTCTGCCAGTTCTTTCCAGTTATAGATCTCACAATTGGACGTGAAGATGCCTGCATGAACAAGAGGCTGCCTGGTGAAATTTACCATGGAATGCAGGGTGTGACCAATGATATTGTTCTCATGCGGAAGGTGCAGCTTCTCAGCAGCATCTGCATATTCCACCCAACCAGGTCCTGCGGCGCCTGTGCCGTCCTTTCCGCGGCCGGACAGTATATGCAACGCTCTGAGAGTTAGTTCGGCAGCGTTCTCCCTGTTAAAAAAGCCAGTAATACCGCACATTTTCCTCTTCCTGTTAGTTACCTTTCGGATCAGCAGGATAAATGCGGTTGCTTGCTAATAACCTATCGCATCTCATCTCAGGGCATCGAAATTTCCTTGAGGAAAAATGTCAGGTATCAGGGGTTGCAGTTGAACAGGACTCTTTCCTCAGGGGTCAATGAAATATAGAACCTTAGGATGTCATCCGGATCTATGTCGTCTGCGAGTTTGAATCCTCTCTCTGCACCGGCGTTAAGGAACTTTTCTTCCTTTTCATGCTTTTTCAGTATGAGCTCCCTTATCACATCGTCGCTCATAGAGGACATATCTACCCTTTTGAGCAAACCGATGTTTATGAAATTCTCTTCTATGCGCTTATAAAGCTCATCAGCGGTCCGGTAATTTGGCTTTTCCTCTATCACAGCTTCTGCATCCAGTAAAAAGATCTCTTCCCCGTTATCTTTTCTATAGGACAAGGCGATCTTCTTCATTACTATATTGCCGTTCTCGCAAACCACCATATTACGCTCAGGTCTCATTTTTTTACCTCTTGCTGGGCGTTTGATCAAATTAGACCCTGGATGGATGTACCACCATTCTTCTTCCAGCATCAGGTAAAAATCGCTCAAGTTCCTATTTAATGTTTTCTATATTTTACTGTATAATACTACTCATGCTCATCATAGAGCAGGTTTATACAGTTGTTTGCTTCCGGTCATAACAGATAACTAAAATAATATATTGTCAAAACCACTTAAGGGTAATGAGGGATGCATCATTTTCAGCAAGTTGAAAAATACCGTAAGGAAGGCTTTATTGCCTCTGGCCAAAGAAATACCCGTTTCTCCAAACACACTAACTGTTATAGGTCTCGCTGTGAGCATTGTAACAGCTATGATCTTCGCCAGAGGTTATGTGGTACTGGGTGGAGTGTTCATCCTTGTCAGCGGTATCTTTGATGTGCTCGATGGCGCCGTGGCCCGGGCTTCCAACAGGATGACAGCCTTTGGAGCTGTGCTGGACTCTGTATGTGACCGCTATGCAGATGCTATTATCTTTGTAGGCATCATTTATGGCCTTGTCAACGGGAGCATAGTCCCGTATCCTTTGTTCCTTGTTCCGGATTGGCTCTGGTGTTCACTTGCCCTTATTGGCTCTTATCTTGTCAGTTATACAAGGGCTCGCTCAGAAGCCGCAGGCGCTAAATCTATGGATGTAGGTCTTGCTGAAAGGCCGGAGAGAATGATCCTTCTGGTCCTGGGTGCGTTCACCGGGTATTTAGTACCGGCCATCGCCCTGATCGTCATCCTTACACACATCACTTCCTTACAGAGGCTGATACAGGCAGAGCGCTCCCTGAGGACAGAACCATAAAGCGTTATTTTTAATTGCGTGGTCTGTCATACTATAGCAACTAACCCAACTGAGGATATAGAATGAAATATGAAGCTGATGTTACCATTGAATTAAAATCCGGTATGCTTGACCCGGAGGGTACTACAATTAAAAGAGCACTGGAACATCTGGGATATTCCCCGGAAAGTGTGAAGACCTCAAAGAAATATACCATCGCTCTTGAGTCAGAGAACATACATGATGCAAGAGAGAATGTGGAACAGATGTGTGAGAAGCTCATTGCAAATCCAATAATACACAATTATACTATCACCTTGAGGGAACTCTGATGACCGTTGCCATTATCCAGTTCGGCGGCAGTAATTGTGACCAGGATGTGCTCCACGTCCTGCAGGATGTTGTGGGTCTGGATGCACGACTTGTCTGGTACAAGGAAGATAACCTCTCTGGTTTTGAAGGTGTGGTGATCCCCGGTGGTTTCTCCTACGGTGATTACCTCAGGGCCGGTGCCATAGCAGCTCGCACTCCCATTATGGAATCAGTGAAGGAACTGGCTGCAGGGGGCAAGCCAATTCTTGGTATATGCAATGGTTTCCAGGTACTTACAGAATCCGGCCTGCTTGCCGGTGCCCTGACAACCAATATGTATCCCAAGTTCAGGTGCCAGCCTACCTGCCTGCGTGTGGAAAGCACAGGAACCCCATTCACCTCCAGGTTCAAAAAAGGTGAAGTGGTACGTATCCCCATAGCCCATAAGGAAGGCAATTTCTATGCCACTGAGGATACTCTGGCACAGCTGGAACACGATGATCTTGTGGTTTTCAGATATACAGATGCAGAAGGCCATGTTACTGATGAGGTCAATCCCAACGGTTCACAGGAGAACATCGCAGGCATTGTCAGCACCTCCCGTAATGTACTGGGCATGATGCCACATCCGGAGAGAGCTTCAGAGGATATCCTCGGTTCAAAGGATGGGCTTAAGATATTCGAGTCAATGGCAGATCACATAACAGGTTCTGCATGAACCTATTTTTCTTTAAGCACGTTCATAGCGGTCTTCCACGAATGCCTGACAAAATCCGGCAGAGTACCATGTTCCCTGCTCCAGTCTTCAAGGAACCGCTTTGTTTTCGGGTCTGAAGGATAACCGCTTCCAAGATCGATGCCAATTCTCTTTTCCAGTTCTTTTACCAGTTCATCCCTTCTTACCTTGGCTACGATGGAGGCTGCTGACACTATCGGATATGTGGCATCGGCCCGGTGTTCGGAAATCACTGTCAGCTCTTTAGACTTTTCAGGAAGCTTCTTTGCATACTGTGCTTTCAGGTTTGTACCGAACCTTACTGCATTCACATCTGCAGCATCGACATAGGCCATATCGGGCTGCAATTCTTCAAGCACCCTGGAAAATCCCAGGACCATTATCTGGTTCATGCTCATGACCTTACGCAATTCATCGATCTGCGAAGGTGATACCTCAAAAATGTAAACCTTTTGTGCATATTTCCTTATCTGATGTGCGAGATGCTCTCTTTTCTTAGGTGTGAGTTTCTTGGAATCTGCAACCCCCAGGTTCTTCAGGGAATCCAGCCTTTCCTTCTCGGCAAGCACTCCTCCAATGCACATCGGACCGATCACAGGTCCTTTTCCGGCTTCATCTATTCCTGCTATCCTCATCTCTTATTACAACCAGTGCAATGCATAAAAGTTGATATGGTCAGATGAACAGTGTGAAGATCAAAAAACCAATGGTCATCATGATTATTGAATGCTTAAGCCCGGACATCACGTTTCCTTCTCCCATGGCACCGGCCATAAGTCCGGAGCTAAGCCCCTGTATCAGGGCTGCATGCTTGAACAGCTGGGTATAGGCATCCAGATCAAAGCTTCCCAGGAAACCTCCGCTAGATCCCGAAGCAGCCATTTTCTCGCCAGCTGTGGCCATTTCAGAAAGGAAAGTAGTGGATATGACGAATATCACACCTACGAACACAAGGAAGGAAATATAGATTATAACGATATAGATCATCATGCTCATGCTTCTTTCCCGGCGCATGGCCTGTTCAGAGGCGGCATCCCTTGCGGCAACTATAAGGACTTCACCGATGTCACCGCTCGATTCATTTGCCTTGGTGATGAGAGAAAGAGAACGGGTTATAACCTGTGTTCTTAATCTGTTGGCAAAACGTATCAAGGAGTCATTGATTTCAAGACCCCAGGTAATATCGTTCCATATCTTTCTGGTCTCCTTGCTCAGGGAATTTGTATCTGATCTTGCCATCAGGTTTATGGAATCCCTCAGGGTCATACCAGTTTCGTTAGTGCTTGCCAGTTTTTTCAACATGTCAGGGAAATTGTTCTCTATCTTTTTTTTCTTCATATTCTTGATCTCATGGAATATTGCCAGTGGGATAAGAACAATGAAAAGTGAAAGAACAAGTTTGTCGTCAATGAAATCCACAAGTTGTGCAGGAGTGACAATAGTGTGCATGTTAAGGGCAAAAGGTATCATCAGTACAAGCAATGCAAGAGGAACAGTAACTATGGCTGAGAAGAGGGGGTTAGCGAACATGGGAGCCAGCGGGTTCTTTAATGTGTTCTTTAAATTGAGCTGTTTTTTAGATCTGATAAAACCTTCATAATACTGCCTTTGCTTTACTTTCTCTTCATTCTCTTCGATGAGTATTCCATTTTCATCGAATTGCTGTTGCAGATGCTGAGGAACCTGGGGTATATCGTGCTTCATTTCGGCACGTGTGGGCAGAAGTTCTGGCTCACCCATCTCGCTGGGGGTGATTATACTTATCATTACCACGAACATCACGGAACCCACGGGCAATACTCCGTAGATCACGGCGTATATCATGGTGGTAGTACCAGATCCCATGACTGCCATCATGACACCCATTATGATAATGAACAGGGGACCAGCTACAAATGCAGTTACATACGACTCAGCCAGTAATCCCAATGTTTCCAGGAATCCCTTCTGGTCTGTTTGTGACTTCAGCAGGTAGCTTTCGGACTTATCCTGGAAGTACTTTGAAATGCTTCCACCACTATCAATGACCGTAAGCAGATTATACATGAGATCCTGGAAACGGTCAGAAGGTGTGATCTCACATGCATTGGAAAGGGCTGTTCTCAGATCATGGCCGAAATAATCCATGTCCCTCACAATTGCATCAACTTCCAGTGAAACTTCTCCATAAGTGTTCACGGACTTTGCAAGGGCTTTGAACATATCAATGATGTTCATACCCCCCTTGCTCATAGCATACATAAAGGTTACAGCGTATGGTAATTGCCTGTTGATCTTGCCTTTTCTTTCGCTTGCCTGAAAACCGGGATAGATCATGAACAAAGCATAGGTCACTCCACCCAGAGAGAATGTGGAAAATACTATTATCAAAAGGGCAATGAACAATTCCTTGAATTGTAGTAACCAGGCTGTGGATGAACCGAAGGTAAGTTGTGTTATCTGTCCGGGAAGCCCGATAACCGATACTATGGTATAAGCAACAAGCAATCCCAGGATGGCACCAGCGATACCACATAGAAGAGAGTAGAATATGGCATTGGAGATATACATCTCATATGACATCGGTATGCGGGCTTGTTTGAGTTGCATCTGCAGGTTAGCATAGCTGTCTTTCTTCTCCTGTATCTTGTCTCCAAGGATCACAAAAGGTATCTTCTTAAGGATGTTCAAATACAGGATCAATTTATTCTCTATTGGTGATCCAAGAGGATTATTTGCATTTCTTTTAACCTTTAATGAAAAAGAAGTAAGAAGATCTTCGATCAGAGCTTTTGGGTTTCCAGATCTTTTTTTTCTGGCCATTGGTCTATTGTTGGAAGCAGGCTGCTCTAAGACCTGATCATCTTGCAGCATGCCGTGCTCATCTGTATTTTCAGAAACCTGTTTTTCATTCATATTGGCCGTATCGATCTTATCGTTCTCGTTATTCATGAGCCGACCTGTGATATTCATTCAAGGTTCAGTTTCTTCAGGAGCTTTTCAGGTGTAGATTGGTATGAATTGATAGTGTCAGAAATTTCCTTGAAGTTAGTGTAATTATTTTTCACCATGTATTCTAATATTCTTTTTCGATTGCGCAGTTCTTGGTCTACCTTTGAACTTGTCCATCCTCTGCGCAGCCTTATATCCATAAGAGCTTTGGATTCACCTGTCCTTATGAACATATCCCTTTCTGAATCCCATACAAAAATATCGTTAGTGCGGATGTTCCTGGTATTAGGATCAATATCAGTGATCTCCACCAGTTTGATATTCCTTCTTACACGTTTACCTTTGGTATAGGTCTGGGATTGGATGCTCATGATGTCCAATGCCTGGATCATAGTACGGGGTACACTGATAGGCGGGTTCTCAAGCCTGTGGATCGCAGAAGCTACGGAATCCGCATGCATAGTGGAGAAAGTTGTGTGTCCTGTTGACATGGCCTGGAAAAGTGTTAGTGCTTCCTTTCCTCTCACTTCACCTACAAGCAGGTATTCAGGTCTTTGCCTTAAGGCCGCCTTAAGAAGGTCATACATATCCACAGCTCCACGTTCATCTGCAGTGAAAGAATCTCTGGTAACACTGGGTATCCAGTTAGGATGAGGTAGTTTAAGTTCCCGTGTATCTTCCAGGGTAATGATCTTTGCCTTTTCAGGAATGAACAGGGAAACAGCGTTAAGGGATGAGGTTTTACCTGATGCGGTACCTCCTGCATAGATCAGGCTCTTATTATTTTCAATGCAAAGCCAAAGATAAGCCATGGATTCAGCTGAGAACGTACCCCATTTGATAAGGTCCACAGGAGTGATAGGAACATCACTGAACTTACGTATGGTAAAAGTACTACCATGTGCAGTGACACATGTACCCAGGGTCATCTGGATCCTGGACCCATCAGGCATCGCAGCATCTATCATGGGTTCTGCCACTGATATATGTTTTCCACTTCTTTGTGCGATCTGGATTATAAATGAGTTAAGTTCCTCTTCCTGAAAAACAATGTTTGTTGCAATGTTTGTGTGTTTTCTATGGTACAGAAATATAGGCAAGTCGTGCCCGTTGCCTGAAACATCTTCAATAGAATCATCATGCATAAGAGGATCAATCTTATTGAACCATATGAAGTCCCTTTTAATATAGTAGGAAACTTTTGCCATCATCGCAGGTGTAACTTCAATAGAGTAATCTTTTATGATAGAGGCTATCTTCATATCCAGTATTTTTTCCTTGTCTCCTTCCTCATTTATTTTTTCGACAAGTAATACATCTCTAAGTCGATCCCTGATCTCCGTGAGAAATATTTTTTCAAAATCTGTCATTTCAGGTTCGACCACATAGTACAGATGATTGTTCCGCTCAGCATTATAAAGGATAACTACGAAAGTATAAGGTTCGTTGATCCAATAGCGTTCCACTTCCTGATATCCTTCAAGGCCACTAAAATGGGATATTTGGCCGTGTATAAGAGGATCATATCTTTCGATCTCTTTTTCTTCCTGTTGGAACAGGCTGCGGATCTTCTCTATGACCGAAGGTTTTCTTTTCAAGCCTCCTTCAGTTATAGTACATTCGATCGGATCTATTTTTTCGAGCACATCTTTTTTAATATCAACTGCATGTGCGTAATTTTCTTCTTCTATTTCATTGGTTATTGCTGATGATTTGATGGTTTTTTCTGTTGGTACTTTTTCAGTGTTTTCCTTTGCCACGGGTGTGCTGGTTTCGCTTGTGATCTCCTGTAAAAGTGTGGAGTTCTCAAACGATATATTTGGAGCCTGTTCTGGGAATGGTATTTTATTTTCAGCATTCGGAAGGTCAGAAAGATGCTCTTTCTCTATATCCGTTTCATTCCTTATATGCTCTTCAATATTTCGTGACATTCCAAATTTAGGGGAACGGGGCACCAGTATTTCAATATCCTTTAATAAAGATTCAGCACTTTCACCAGTTTTAAATATATTTGCAACAGCATCATTTTGATCAGTTTTGTTTTCTGGTATGAACTCTTCAGCAGGTTTAGGAGCGCTTCCTTTCATTGCTGGCGGTATTTGATCTATTTGTGAGCCAGTGGTCTGCTTTTTGATCCTCGGACGATATATAGAGACCTCCGAAACATCCAGCTCTTTTTTTTCATCATCGATCAGGTTTTTGTTTTCAGATGTGTCCATCTCTTTTTGTTGTAATGTGTCAAGCTCATCTATAACACGATTTTCAATTGTTTCTTGAAGTGTCGTACCTTCTTTGTTTTCATGTATATTTTCCAGTTCCTCTTTTTTGTCTTTTTCTTTCACACTGGAATTCTCTGTCATTTTTCCACCAATCTCTAAAACATACTATATTATAAATTATATTATAATAGTTTTATAGATGACTTATCTTTATATATAGTTATTGTTGCATCAATAATCCAAATATAATCCAAATTTTAA
>CALBTS010000148.1 GCA_937968035.1 uncultured Methanomethylovorans sp. | reverse complement strand
CCACCGAGATCTACACTCTTTCCCTACACGACGCTCTTCCGATCTCGTCAGCAATGAATCTATTTTAACTCAAGGAGCAAATACTCTGAAAGACGAAAATGAAATTAAATCAGAACCCGAAAAAATTGAACAAATTAAAGACAAAAATACTAGCTCCTTTGAGTTACAAATAAAGAATAAAAGTATAATCATTCCAAATGGAAAAGTAAACCAAGATTACTGCTACCCTTTTAAAATTGAGGAACTTGGTTTAGCGGACATTGGAGATTATTGGTTTGAAGGATTAGAGGCAATTGGTTTAGCATTTGCTTCAGATATAAATGAAATTAAAGGAAAACCAATAGTAGCAGGAGACCATAAAATAAAGCTAAAAATTAAAAGAAACGATTGGTCAGATGGAAAGCCAATTTTTGAAAGACAAATTACATTTATAATAAATCCAGACCCTAAATCGCTTTGGAAAAATATTCCAACACCTAACGATATTGAATATTATAAGCCTGATAGTGCTAAATGCTTTGTTAAAGTTGAATCTACTTCTAATCTTTTTGGTACAAAAAAAACGGCTAAAAAAGATATGGTTGCTGCAAGCCAAAGAGGTCGCTCACATGCACAGGAAGGCAAACCAAGAGATGATGATTTTGCATTACACTACATAAAAGAGCATGATTGGTATATTATGACAGTTGCCGATGGTGCAGGTTCAGCAAAGGCATCAAGGAAAGGTTCAGAAATAGCTTGTAGAACAGTTGTTGATGTTTGCCAGTCAATGATTAATAATACAGTAAAGGATTTTGAACATCAAATTAAAGATTTTAGCTCTGACAAATCCGATGGTAAAAGAAAAAGGATGGGCGATAATCTTTATAAAATACTTGGCAATGCTGTTTTTAAAGCATTGAAAAATATTGAAGAAGAATCAAAATTGGCTAATAAGCCCTTAAAAGATTATGCAACCACTTTAATAGTGTCAATATGTAAAAAATTCAAATTTGGTTGGTTTGTAGGTGCTTTTTGGGTTGGTGATGGTGGCATTGGTATTTACAATGAAGAAACCCAGTTTCTTAAGGTCTTAGGGGAATCAGATGGAGGAGAATATGCGGGACAAACGCGATTTTTAACAATGTCAGAAATAACTCAGCCCACTGAATTATACAGACGTTTAAGATTCGATATAGTTGACGATTTTACCGCTTTGATATTAATGACAGATGGAATTACTGACCCTAAATTTGAAACAGATGCAAATTTATTGAAAGTTGAAAAATGGAATGAACTATGGAAAGACCTATCAAATGAAGTTGATTTTTCGGATGATAACGAAGTTTCAGCAGACCAATTATTAAATTGGTTAGACTTTTGGTCGCCGGGCAATCATGATGACAGGACAATAGCAATACTATTTTAATTATGGCGAAAACAATAAAAATTACAGCAACAGACGGTTCGAAAGTTGAATTTGTTGATGAAATGATAGGTGCCGGAGGTATGAAGGATGTCTATTTTAGCCCTGACAAAAGCTATGTTGTAGCGTTTTTTAGGGATAAACAGGATTTCAATGCAAAGGACCGCTTACAGAACATTACAGGGAAATACAGGGAAAATATTTTCAACCAAGCAGGTGGTGAATATTGGAAAGATTTATATTGCTGGCCAACTAAAATAGTTGAATACAATGGCAAACTTGGACTGACTTGCCCTACATATCAAAAGCAATTCTTTTTCAAAAAAGGTTCTATAAATAATGATTTTTTAGGAATTAAAGGAAAGGAAAAAGAAGGTAAATGGTATGCTTCCGCTAAAAATTTAAACAAATTTTTAGCCCCTGAAGAAAAGGGAGATTGGTTTAAATATTTTCAAATTTGTATTAGAATTAGTCGTGCAGTTAAAAGACTTCATGCTGCTGGTTTGGCTCACTCTGATTTATCATATAAAAATGTATTAGTTGACCCAACTACTGGGCAAGCAGCAATAATTGACATTGATGGATTAGTGGTTCCTGGTAAATATCCTCCTGATGTATTGGGCACTCCTGATTTTATCGCACCAGAAGTAATTTCAACAAAGCATCTCCCAATTACAGATAATGGACGTAAGTTGCCTAGTATAAAGACAGATAGACATGCTTTAGCTGTAATGATTTATATGTATTTGTTATATCGTCATCCTTTAAGAGGTGGAAAAGTTAATGATTTAGATTCGGCTAAGGACGAAGAGCTTTCGATGGGTATAAAAGCACTATTTGTTGAGCATCCGACAGATAAAAGCAACAGAGTAAAAGTTGACCAGTTACATCCAAGTCAGTTACCACAAGGTGACCCTGTTAAGATTCCTTACTCTGTTTGTGGGCCATATTTAAAAGAACTATTTAATAAGTCTTTCATTGATGGTTTACAAAATCCAGATATTCGGCCAACTGCTGATGAATGGGAACAGGCATTGTTAAAAACTGTAGATTTAATGCAACCATGTCAAAATCCTAACTGCTGGCACAAATGGTTCGTTTTTGACAACTCTACAAAACCAAAATGTCCATTTTGCGGTACT
Organism: uncultured Methanomethylovorans sp.; assembly: GCA_937968035.1. Taxonomy (GTDB): domain Archaea; phylum Halobacteriota; class Methanosarcinia; order Methanosarcinales; family Methanosarcinaceae; genus Methanomethylovorans. The sequence continues at coordinate 8,759 of CALBTS010000148.1, read as the reverse complement.
GAATATAAGGGGCAGTTGCCAGTTTTAAATTTATATTATTCACCCAAGGTTGGTGTTTTTAAACCAGAGAACTACAGATTGATGGTTTATAATAAGCAACTTTTATATATGTGGCATGTAAATCGTTTTGTAAATGCTAATGAAAAAACAACCCCTGAACAAAAAATTCCAGTAGGTGACTTTCATTTCCATAATGGTAAATGGATACTAATAAATAGAAAGCTTACAAGTATGTACGATAAAGATATTGATAAAAAAATTGAAATTGGCGAAGCTGTTGAACTGTCAGAAGGAAAAAAAATTCTTTTATCAAAAGAAGATGGCGGGAGATTAATATTAGTACAATTAGTGAAGGCATGAACAGAATTTTTGTAATAAGGAATAATGCACAATTTGGGCCTTATGAGCTCAATGTATTAGCAAAATACATTGAGGATGGTAAAGTATTGCTTACAGACGGTGCTTTTTATGAAAACACACCACACAACAAAACAACAGTTCGGTCAATTGTCAAGGCAAGTAATACTCTCCTAAAAATTAAACATGCCGGTAATTTATTTTCACAATTAAAGGATATTGGACGAGAATTGATATTACCTAATGATTTATTCTCACGCAAAGCATTTTTAAAAGATACAAGGTTAATAATTTTGGCAATTTTGGGTTTAAGTCCTGCTTTTTTAATAAGATTTTCATTTATTCCGTATATAACTTTTTATACAATATCATTATATTTTTCTGCAATTTGGGGCTTGTTTTTCTTCTATTTTTTTAAAACGAATCAAGTTAAAATAGAACAAACTGTATTGTTATTTTTTGGCCTTCAATTTTGCGTATTTTTCTTATGGAATATTTTATCATTACCTCAATGGCCAATTATTAATTTTCTATATAATTGGACAGATAGTAGTTCAATTGTAACTAGATTTTTGGGATTTGTTTTTGGAGTTGGTTTTATAGAAGAACTGGTAAAGGCAATACCTTTATTTCTTATTGTCAAACAAACGAAAACACCAATAATACCACAAACTTTAGTTTTCTATGGACTCATGAGTGGTATAGCATTTGGCGTTTTTGAAGGTGTTCAGTATCAAATGACAGTAAATACTCAGTTAGATTATTCAAATGCATTTTTTATGAATATTGCTAGACTAACAAGTTTACCTTTTTTACATGCGACTTGGGCAGGTATTTCTGGTTATTTCATTGCTTTTGCAAATCTATATCCTAAATATCGTTTGTCTCTATATTCATTGGCAATAGGTTTGCCAGCATTTATTCACGGATTATACGATACTTTAGGTTGGAGTATCTTTGGTTTATTTTTAACACTTCTTACAGTAATATTATTAATGACTTATCTTAAACAAGGTGTCAATTTTCAATCAAAACTTTCTAAATAAATATTATTTATAATACCTTATGCAAGACATCTTTAATAAACTTTGTGTAATGAAAAGATTATCCGTGTTTAATAGTATAACCAATTTGCAATATTCCTAATTTTGCATCAACTTTCAAGTTATGACTCACCCCCATTATCCGCGAATTTTAGACAGTGTCAAAGCCAACATAGCTGATGTAATAAAAACAATTTTTATGATGTTTGCTGCTTCTTACTCTTTCTTTCTTTTTGAAAGCGTTTTGAAGCAATTACGTATTACAGCCTCTGCGTTTGTTTTCTTTTTAAATGATCCGATTTTAACAAGCTTTTTAGGGGGCACTTCAGGGCATATGATAGATTGCTTGCAAATAAGGAAAGTTTTGGATGAACAGAAAAATATAAGCATTCCAATTGATATTCTAAGGTATTTTGTTAAAATATTGCTGAGTTGGTTCTCTATTCTCTCAGTTTCAAAAAATTAAAAGGCGGGTCAATTCAAGACATGGCAGCAGTTAATTTTCACCTAAAAAACAACCTCTAAGTACATAAATATGAAACCAAATTACTCTGAAAAGCAAGAAAGAATCTACAAAACCTATTCTGTCAAACCAAATCAGGAACTTCACCTTATTTTGCAAAATTCCAATGAGTACAATAATGAGGTAATTGACATAGTTTTTGACGTATTGCAAGAAAGAGGATATTCAAAAGAAGAGATATTGGGCAATATAAAGCGCGCAAAAGAAGAAGAATATATTTATACGCTTGCCTACGAATCACTTTTGAAGAAAGAAATGGGCAAAGAAGAAACTATTAAATTGCTGGAAGAAAACGGCGTTGACCGGGCACGGGCAGAGCAAATTGTAAATGAAATCCTATTATATTCTAAAAAGGAGAATGAAAAATCCGGGAATAGAGATATGCTCTATGGAGCAATATGGCTCATTGGGGGGATAATCGCTACTGTTGCAGACTTTGGCTTTATTTTTTGGGGAGCAATAGTGTTCGGTGGCATTCAGTTTTTTCGTGGAGTTATGAAATCGTAAATTAGACAGGAGTCAAAAATAAGCTTATGAATAGAAAGTTCAAGCGAGACGACAAACCCGGGTTTTGGCATTTCAGAAACGCTATTTCAACTAACAAAATTTCTCAATTATAATCTATAACTGACCATGCGAAGAATCAAATTCTACCTGAAAACCATTTATCGCCTATCGCTTAAATCTGACAAGCAACAGGACATATTGTGGAAAGACCTGAAAAAAATTATTGACTTACTTAACTTAAATGCAGGCTTTTATGAAAAAGAAAAGTATGCCATTGTTAAATTCTATGTCAATGACGATAAACGTGCGGAGTTCTGTTACTGCATAAGTGAGGGATATTATGTTTGCAGAGTAAAGATTCTGAGCGATTTTTCACCTGAATTAACAACTGATATTTTTGTGCTTGCATCTCATTTTAATAACCTGATGAATCTTGGCACGGTATCAGTAAATGTTGAATATCAATATGTTGAGTATTTTATAAAAAGCGACATGGTGGTTCCTTTACTGTTTAATGGTGAAATCCACAGTCAAATGATCAGTCATTTTGAAACTTCAAAATTAATTTTTGCAGGTTTTCAACGATTGGTCCAGGAAAATGAAGCCCCGGCAATTATAATTGCTGATTTAATGAAGGAGACCAATGATGAAAAAAATCAAAATGAGTAAACTTGTCAAATCCTGAGTTAAGGATTACTTTTAAGAAAACAACTCCTAAAGAACTAAAACCAGAATTTCGCAAAATGACTAAAACACTTCTTTCGTTTTTACTTTTTGTCCTGTATGTTCCCAGCCAGGCTCTTGATCTTAACACAAAGTGGTGGTATGATTTCGAAGGTAAACTCGGCAATAAAGAAATCATATTATCATTTTATCTTATGGATAACGGGCAACTTGCAGGAAATTACTGCTACAAAATGTTTGAAAGTAAAATTCAGCTTACAGGCCGGATTTCAGGAAACAACATTGAATTGACAGAGCTGCTGAATGGCAAACCCAATGGATATTTTAAAGGCAAAATATTTACTGACAATGCTGACAGGTTTGAAGGCAACTGGACGAACTCTAACGGAAAGAATACTTATGCCTTCAAAACAACTTTAAGCTCTGCATGTGCCTCAGATTCTCATAACAAACGCTATGAGCTGTTAATTGGATCAGATGATGAAGCAGAGAAATTTATGAAGCAGGTAAAAACCTCAATCATAAATGGAAACAAAGAATGGATAGCGAACCACATAAGTTATCCGATAAAAATTAAACTGGTAAAGGGCAAAACTGCAACAATAAAAAACAAGAAACAGCTCATTGAAAATTTTGACCAGATATTCCATCATCAGTATAAAGGTTTGATCAGTGCATCTTGTGTTTGCAATATGTTCAACAACTATCAGGGTGTAATGCTGGGCCACGGTATTATCTGGATCAACAACACTCCGGAGTCAACATCAAGCAGGTATGGTTATGTAATAACCGCCATAAATAACTGACAAACAGAATGTTTCTTATCCTTTCCATCCCAATGGCCATGTTTGGCAGAGGTGATTAAGTTATTAAAACCAAAGCGTTTCAATTTATTCAAAAACAATGCAAACACAGGAATTTCTCCAGGCACTTTCACTACTTGATTCCTTTAATCACAGGATAAAGGAAGGTGAATGGTATCCTGAAGACCAGCAAACATTCTACAGAACCAAAGATGAATTTCTGAAACACCTGTATGAGTCAGCACCGGATGGTGTTGAATTTCAGCTGCTGTATGTGCCATACATCAGATATTCAGCAGTTACCAAAGACAAGGCAGGAGCTTTGATGAGAAATGATGATTCAAAGTCAGGCTTTGAATATTATCTTTCGCAGGTTGAAACAGGCCCCGGTGATATAGAACTACCAGAAAAAGGAAGCATTGAGTTCAACATAAATTACGTCGGCCATACATTTTGCTTTCATGTGCCTTTGAATACAGCTACAGGCTGGGGACTTGATTACAGTATGCTCGAAAGAAAGACCTGGCTGAGTGGCAAAGAACATCACCACAGATTGCTTTCCGATTTTTTGCAAAACTTCCAAAACCTTGCTTCCTTCCCACCCCAATACCTACCTTAGCCCCATGAACACCCAAATCAGCAATAAAGTAACCATTAAAACACGCATTTTCAGCTTGCTGGCGGTATTTTTGTTGCCTGTAGTGCTGTTTTCGCAACCGGTTACGTAGGTTTCGTGGAATCTCAAAGACCTGGGGCAGGCAAAAGATGCCGAGGAGATTCGATTTATTGCCCAAACCCTGCGCCATGCCGATGTGGTGGCCATACAGGAAGTGGTGGCAGGTTACGGAGGGCCGCAGGCAGTGGCTAAGCTGGCGGCTGAGCTCAACACCATGGGTGCAGCCTGGGACTATGTGGTGAGTCCACCCACGGTATCATCATCTTATAAAACAGAACGTTATGCCTTTCTGTGGAAGAAACACCTGATAAAAATTGTGGAAAAGCCCTGGCTGCTTAAAGGAGAATATGCCCTGTTATTTGATCGTGAACCATTTCTTGCCACATTTGAAAGCAGCGGCAAACGTTTTACGCTGGTAAACTTTCATGCAAAGACCAAATCAAAACAACCCGAAACCGAAGTCAAATACCTGAAAGATCTGCCGGCCCTGTACCCCGGGCACACCCTGATTTTTACCTGCGATTTCAACCTGCCGCAGAGCCACACTGTATTTAACCCCCTGAAAAAGGCTGGTTTTGTGCCAGCATTTATCAATCAAAAGACTTCACTTCGTCAGGAATGTCTTTCCGATGGCTGTCTGGCTTCAGAGCTCGACAATATTTTTTATCCCCGGGCAGCCATCAAAGTAATCAGCGCCGAAGTAATCCACTTTTACAAACAAACCGAAACCTTCGAAAAAGCCAGACTGATATCGGATCATGTGCCACTGAAGGTGGTGTTTGAGTGAGGAATGGAGCCTCATACTCTCTTGACAGTATCTGATTTAAGCGTTTGAGAGGAAGCACAGTGCAGCACAAAGGACGCACAGAGTTGCACAGCAAATTGGTGATTATAGTTAACATTGTGTGACTCTATGTTTAACACTCCCGAATGCTTGGGACATGTGGGTGACATTGTGCTGCTTGACAAAAATTCCGGAGCAAAGCAGGCCACAATTCCGGAGCAAGGTAGGCCACCAATTATACTTAAATACCTTTCAAATCCAATTTAAAAGGCATTATAATGTGGTTTGAAAAGTTTGAGCTGGATAAAAAGAATTGTTTTGGGGCTTAAGGTTGATTTTTTTTCTTTGTTACATTATGGAATTGAAAAAGTTTATATATTTGGGGTGGGAATGGCTTAGATTCGATCTGAAGAATGGATAGGTGCAAGGCAGAGATATGCGCGGTGTTGCGTATAAATACTCGTTGGTAGCAAGTGTAAAAACCAATAACATATAAAAACTATGGTAAACAGGCCTGATTTTTCAAATTTTCTAGGACATTTTACAACTAACAGACAACCTATTGGAAAAACCGATGCAAAAAATCCAGTCAAAGACAAGGCAAAGGGAATGGCATTAACAAGGCTAATAAGTATCTTGACAGATAAGAAAATTGTTGCCTCAACAATGCCCTGGACAAACTGCCATGCTGTTTGTTTTACTGAATGCCCATGGGCAAGTCTAATAGACCATACAAAAAAGTATTCCCCATATGGAATAGGATTTTCAAAGCAATTTGTTTTTTCCAAGAATGGAAGTCCTGTTTATTATGTTCGAGCCGACCAGTACGAGAAACAAAATTGGCACGAACATTTAAAACCTTTCGTTACTCCATTTTGGCCATCTTATAGGCCCAAGTCAATAAATCAAAAGAAGGCCTTTAAAGATTGTGACTATTCTCATGAAAGAGAGTGGAGAGTACCACATGACTTTCCTTTTGAATATAGTCAAATAGAATTTATTGTATTAGATAAATATGAAGACATGGCAAAGTTCCCTAAAGAATTAAAGGATATTATAGGCCGGGATAAATTTTTATTGATGGACAATTATAAAATGATTGAAAGACTTTGGCCTGTTCATAATTTGGGACTTTAGTTAAACGAATTCATTCTTCGATGATTAAAAAAATTGACATAGAGACCTTCGGACTTTACGAAAACTATAAATGGGACGCCGAGATTGGGAAAAATGAGACCTTTAGACGTGTAAACATCATTTATGGACGTAATTATTCAGGTAAGACAACTTTGTCGAGAATCTTAAAAAGTGTTGAAGACCAACAAATAAACGCAAAATACAGTAGCGGAAAATTTCAGATTACTTTTGATAACAATCATATCGTCAATGAAAACAATATACAAACAGAACTGAAAGACTATAAAATTCGAGTTTATAATTCAGATTTTGTAAAAGAGAATTTGAGTTGGTTACATAATGATGACGGAACAATAAACCCATTTACAATACTTGGAGCCAAAAATGTTGAAATTGACAAGAAAATAAAAGAAATTGAGCAAAAACTCGGTTCAATTGAAAGTGAAAAAGGACTTTTATATAATCACTCTATAGTTGAAAAAGAATTTATTGAAGCTAAAAAGGCGTATGAAAAATCTGTTAACGATATAGACGATAAGCTAAGAGAAAAAGCCAAGGAAATAAAAAATAATACTGCAATCTTTTCACTTCCAACTTATCAAATCAATTCCATAAAAAACGATATTCCTAAAGCAATAAAACAAGGACAATTAGCAACTGAACAAATTTTTGACAACCAAAAACTTTTAAAAGAAGACCAAAAGCCTGAAATTTTAAGATTAAAAGAAGCTAAACCGGGATTTGAGACTTTCTACAAACAAACACTAGAGTTACTTCAAAAGAAAATCAAGCCAAGTCAACCAATAACAGATTTGTTAAGTGACAGTCTTTTACAAGAGTGGGTGAGACAAGGAATTGATAAACATAAAGGGAAAAGAGAAACATGTGGATTTTGTGGTAATCTTATCAATAAGAACCTTTGGGAACAACTCGATGCACATTTCAATAAAGAGTCTGAAGAACTAAGAAAGGAAATAAAGTCAAAAATTGACAATTTAGAACAAGCAAAAAACAATCTTGATAGCTTTATCAATTTTACCAAAGAGCAGTTTTACTCAAATCTTCATTCTGATTTCGATGCTGTGTATAAAAAATGGGCTGCAACCACCAAAACATATGCTTCTAGTATCGAGTCTTTGACAAAAGCATTAAATGAAAGAGAGAAAGATATTTTTAAAGAACGTGTATTGGATAAAATTGCAGACGTTTCAGAAACAATCCTTGAAACAATCAAACAGTTTAATAAACTAATTGACCTGCACAATAAGAAATCGGAAACACTAGATATAGACCAAAAAACTGCAAGACAAGAATTACGTCTTTCAGATATTGCAAGTTTTATAGGCAAAATCAATTATGAAGAAGCTTCAGAAACTATTCGAAAATTAGAAATAGCTCAAAGGATCAAAAAAGGAGGTTTGGATAAGTTAGCTGCCCAAATCGATGAATTTAACGAAGAAAAAAGGACTCTTGAAGCACAGTCGAAAGATGAAAGTAAAGGCGCTGAATTAGTAAATCATCATTTAACTCATTTCTTTGGACACAATGAACTAAAGCTTATAGCCGAAGGCAGTGCACCCAATATCCTATTTAAAATAGTACGTAATGAAGAATATGCTTCAAATTTGAGTGAAGGTGAATGCAGTCTAATTTCCTTTTGCTATTTCATTGCTAAAATGGAAGACGAATTAAAGGACGAATTGAATAGCAGCAAGCTTATCATATATATTGATGACCCTATTTCAAGTTTAGACAGTAATCACATTTTTTTTATGTTCAGCCTAATAGAGAGTATTATTGCTAAACCCAAAAAATATCGTCAGTTGTTCATTTCAACGCACAACTTGGACTTTTTAAAATATCTCAAGCAGTTAACTTTTCCAAAGACAAAAGAAGTTACTGGGGGAAAGGATAAAAAATACTTCTTAGTTGAGAGAAATAAAAAAACTAGTACAACCTTGAAATTAGCTCCTGAATATTTACGAGAATATATTACTGAGTTTAACTATCTGTTTTTTCAAATATACAGATGCTCAAAATCAGACGCGGAAGCGATAGAACATAACTATCAATATAATTTCGGAAACAATATGCGAAAATTTCTTGAAGCGTATTTGTTTTACAAATATCCGACAGGCAAACTTTCATTTGAGCAAAGAGTCAAGAAATTCTTTACTGATGATGATGTATAGATCGGAAGAGCGTCGTGTAGGGAAAGAGTGTAGAACTCGGTGTGCGCCGTATC
>CALBTS010000147.1 GCA_937968035.1 uncultured Methanomethylovorans sp. | reverse complement strand
ATATGAACTCTTAGGCGGAACTAGCCTGTTATCCCTAGAGTAGCTTTTATCCGTTAATCTTCATCCGCATCTAATGCGAAATGTCGGTTCACTATGTTCTACTTTCGTATCTGCTCGACATGTACGTCTTACAGTTAAGCTAGCTTGTGCCATTACACTATCGGCACGGTTTCCATTCGCGCCTAGCTAACCTTAATAAACTCCTCCGTTACTCTTTAGGAGGATACCGCCCCAGTAAAACTACCCACCAGATACTGTCTCTTACCGTTTTTGCCGTTAAGATTAGAATATATCGTCACAAAGAATGGTATTTCACTGTCGAGTAGAGCACAACCGAAATCGTACACTTCAAACCTCTCCCATCTATGCTACGCAGTATAACCATATACTCAATATCAAGCTGCAGTAAAGCTTCTAGGGTCTTTTCGTCTATCTGCAGGTAACCGGCATCTTCACCGGTATTGTATTTTCACCGAGCAGGTCTTCGAGACAGCTCTCCAGTCATTATGCCATTCGTGCGCGTCGGAACTTACCCGACAAGGTACTTCGCTACCTTAGGACCGTTATAGTTACGGCCGACATTCACCAGGGCTTATATCAGCCAGCCTACATCTTGCGACATAGACCACCGATATTTGACCTTCTGGCATTGGTCAGGCATCACCCCCTATACATCCACTTACGTGTTCGCAGGGAGCTGTGTTTTTGATAAACAGTTGCCAGAGATACTTTCGCTGCGGCCATTTTTAATAAATTAAAAATGGCAAGCCTTATTCCAAAGTTACGGCTGCTTTTTTGCCGAGTTCCTTGAAGACCTCTCACTCGTTCGCCTTGGTCTACTCGACCTGATCACCTGTGTCGGTTTGCGGTACGGATTCTATTATATTAACCTTAGATACTTTTCTTGGAAGTGTGCTTTATAAAATCTGCAAGATCGAAACCTTACATTTATGTTTCGCTTAGGTGTTACTTTGACGTCACTTCCCGGATTTTCCTAGGAAGCACCCTTACTAACAAACTCAAATCCAATAATGAGCCTTATATACTACACTCCGTCCTATCATCGAATATAACAGAAGTTAGGGAATATTAACCCTATGCCCATCGGATGCGGCTATCGCCATCTCCTTAGGACCGACTAACCCTGGGATGATTACCATTGCCCAGGAAACCTTGATCTTTCGGCGGGAAGGGATCTCACCTTCCTTGCGGTTACTTGTGCCAACATTCTTACTTCCACACGCTCCACCATGAGTCACCTCTTTGGCTTCGACGCTGAGTGGAATACTCTCCTACCGCTCAAGCACATCACACTATATGCGATGTGCAATTAAGAATTAATAATTAATAATTAATAATGAAATACAAAATGCATCCAATTCTTAATTCTTAATTCGTAATTATTAATTGCATCACATGCAATGTGATGCACTCAAGCCCTCAATTTCGGTATTATGTTTAGCCCCGATTATTTTCGGTGCGAAATCTCTGGATGAGTGAGCTGTTACGCTTTCTTTAAATGATGGCTGCTTCTAAGCCAACATCCTCATTGTCAGAGAAATTTCACCTCCTTGTTTTGCACTCAACATAAATTTTGGGACCTTAATTAGAGATCTGGGCTGTTTCCCTTTTGGCTGATGGAGCTTCGCCCCCATAGCCTAACTGCTGCGCTTTTAACTCTTGGTATTCGGAGTTTGATAGAATTCGCGAGATTGCTCCCTGTCGAAACCTTCCAGTGCTCTACCCCCAAGAGGAACACGCAACGCTAGCCCTAAAGCTATTTCGGAGAGAACCAGCTATTACCAGGTTCGATTAGCTTTTCACTCCTTACCACAAGTCATCCGAGACTATTGCACGGGTCACCGGTTCGGTCCTCCATCTGTCTTTCGACAAACTTCAACCTGCTCATGGCAAGCTCACCTGGCTTCGGGTCTTATCTAGACTACATATATTTCGCGCTATTAACACTCGGTTTCCCTAAGGCTCCGTTGTTCTAACAACTTAGCCTGCAGCATAGATAAACTCGTTGGCTCATTCTTCAATAGGCACGCCGTGACGGTCATCGCGCAAAGCACGATGCCAATTAAAAATTACGAATTACGAATTACGAATTTAATGCATTTTTGCATTCCATTCGTAATTCGTAATTATTAATTCGTAATTACATCACACACTGTGTGATGACCGCTCCGACTCCTTGTAAGTATATGGTTTCAGGTCTATTTCACTCCCCTCATCGGGGTTCTTTTCACCTTTCCCTCACGGTACTAGTTCACTATCGATCTAAAAAAGTATTTAGCCTTACCAGTTAGTTCTGGTGGATTCACTCAAGCTATTCGTGTCTTGAGTTACTCAAGAATGACAACCAAGAAGATGTGGAATTTTCGATCACCGGGCTATCACCGTCTATGGCACTTCTTTCCAGAAGTTTAATCTAATAACACATTTTGTAACTTCTCTAGATAAATCTACATTGTCACCTTACAACCCCATGTACATCACGCTACGCGCGATGACAATTAAAAATTACGAATTACGAATTACGAATGGAATGCAAAAATGCATTAAATTCGTAATTCGTAATTATTAATTCGTAATTGTATCACATGCAATGTGATGCACACGGTTTGGGCTCTTTCCTTTTCGCTCGCCGCTACTCAGAAAATAAATATTTTTCTCTTTTCCTCCAGGTACTGAAATGTTTTACTTCCCTGGGTCTGCTCTTTTATGTCAAGCATAAAAGTTTCTAAGGATTACTTAGAAGGGTTTCCCCATTCAGAAATTTCCGGATCAAAGGTTGCTAGGCACCTCCCCGAAACGTATCGCCGCCATGCTACGTCTTTCATCGCCTTTTTTAGTCTAGGCATCCGCCATATACTCTTATATTTCCTATTAGGAAATATGAAAACCATCTTCATTTAATCCTCTCCAGAATTAAATTTCAGATATTATTAATATTCTCGGGAACCGCTTCCTCTGAATACTAACTTTTTAATTATTGCGTTCTGTTTCCAACTCGATTAAAAGACCCTCTAAAATAAAGGATAACAGTGAGTTGGAACAGCATTCAGTTTTCAAATATCATATCGATGTCTTAAAAGAAAAATCCGCCTCCAGGGCGGACAAGGAAAACCAAATGGTCTTTCTTAAACCCTGATTTTTAGGTGATTTTCATTAATTAACATCGTGATTCGTATGATATACGAAAATAAAAACAAAGTCAAGGATTTAAATGAGGAAATTAAACCTTATATTTAAAGATAAAAATAAGTATATTCACATACAAAAAATCCCTTGAAATTAATCAAAGGATTTTTTGTTTAATATGTGTCTATGTGTCCATGTCGGACATGAACAAAAATACTATTTTGAACTCATATCACTAGAAATCTTCTCAATTGTTCTGGCGGCAGCTTCCTTGCCCCCAAGACCAAATGAAAGACCCAAGGCAATAGCCAAAGCGGCAATAAATCCGGTAAAGAGAATTTGCATAAAGGCCGTAGCAATACCAAGCTCAGAAAGAGCAATAATGAAAGCAAAACCCCAAATTGCATATAAGGTTATCGAGCCAAGCATATTAGCAGAACGAATATTAGCTGCTTGGGCTGAGGCTTTGACTAATTTCTTCATTCCATCAGCAAGGACTGTGGCAATAATCAAAACCAAAGAAGCAATAACTACTTTTGGTAAGTAATACAAAACTGCTTCACGAAGAAAATCGTTGACTTGCGTTAATCCAATTATTTGCAATGAAGCCATCAAAAAGACAACAATAATAAACCATCTTACAAGTGCTCCGATAAATCGACTAGCGCTAATTTTAAGACCAGCACGATTCATGAAATCATTTGCTCCAGCACTTTCAAAAAGACTATCAACCTTTAAGACTGACACCAATTGCATAACAGCCTTGCCGATAATTGATCCAACCATCCATCCAACAATAAAAAGGATAATAGCACCCAAGAGACCAGGGACAAAATTAATAAACCCGTACCAAAGACCAATAAGTGATTGGCTAAAAATTTCTCCCCAATTTTGTAATAACATCATAATATAATAGATACATTTTTATAATAATAAGATACTCACAAAGATTCGACCCTTTTAAGTACCTTATTATTATATCAAATTTTTACTATTTTTTTGAAATATATGTGGATAACTGTCCGTTATCAATTAATTTTTCGTGAGGTAGGTCGATAATATCGCAAACCAATTTATCATACATATCCATTCGATATTTAAATTCTTCGGTATCAAAGACAACATAATCAAGTTCTTTGCCAATTTCCGCTTCTAGTCCTTTGACTACTTGTTGAAGAATATTCTTTTTCAACTTGTCTCCAACTATTAAAACGTCAGCTCGGCTTTTAGATCGGAAGAGCGTCGTGTAGGGAAAGAGTGTAGAT
>CALBTS010000146.1 GCA_937968035.1 uncultured Methanomethylovorans sp. | reverse complement strand
AAGAAGAAGAAATAGGCAACGAACAAGCTAAAATATTAGAGGTTTATTGATGGCGATTCCGGGATACCTTGACGAAACCCCTGTTGATTACTCTCAACCGGAGTATTACCAGGCGCTAACCCCACTTGTGGGCATACTTGGGGGGTCGCATACACAGGTAGTTGAGTTTATAAAACAAATGCTTGAGGAGCTTAAATCAAATGGCAGCGTTTTGTCCTCGGATTCTAGTGGCGCTGTAGACTATTCTAGGGCTAATACGCCAGCTCTTCTTTTTGCAAAGTCATTAAACCTTAAAATAATACATAATGGCGGTGAATCAATTTTTTGGCCAATGGGCTTTTGGGCGTATATTGATGGTGGCCTTTGTGCTTTCTTGGGAACTGAGGCTGACGAGCGAGCTAATTCTTGGTCGGCACTGTCAACATCGCAGTTACGCTCTCCCGAACTATATTTGTCTGCACAACAAAATACAATTGATAATTATCCTGTGCAGCCATTCTATATGCCATACACAGGTTATAACTATTCATCCACAACATTTGTAGCTACGTTCGTTACTCGATGGGGAGAGACTCCTCCGTCTAATGCTGTTGTTATCCATTATGCGAGTAGTGGCCCGGCTTTCGGAGTGGGTTATGATCTCTCTTGGTCTGTTACAATGGAGGTATCACAATCAAGTATCCCCAATTATGCTCAGTCGGTGAGATATTATCAATCTTATAGTGATGGTTTTTATTTAATAGGGGAGGTTTCTTTGTAATGGCTGCTCCTTTGTCCGTTTCTGCAACTTCAAAACCAATACAAAAAGCTGTTTTTACGTCCAGGCTTATCAATTATTACAGAGGACAGCCTGGTGGGATGCCATTGCCAGTTGGTGGTGGGTGTACTGAATCCAGGGCAATGGAGGCTGGCGGCGCAGTCACCCTGGTGCTTTCTGATTATGCTTGCGAAAAAGTCCAGGGGATTAGAATAATTATCGGTGACACAGCAGAATCAATCCATTCTGGCTTTGAGATGGTTAATATGAATTTTCATACGAGTGGTACTCAAACCACAGTAGCCACCAATCTAAACTTAAGCGGGCCTGTAGCGACATGACATATAAGCCCGAATATATAGAATTTGCGGCAGAGCAGTTAGATTTTAGAGCAGATACCGCTCCGTCCACACTGGAATCTGTTTTCGGTGACGGGCTTCACTATAGTGACGGTATCCATTTTCAATCTCCAGAAGGCTATTTCTATGGACAGACCTTTGTAGTCAAAAACTACTATATTCCTATAATGTGGGACGGAGAGCATTATAGGAAAGTCAAGCCTGGGCTTCCCGCTAATACTGTAAATGATCTGCCAGAAACAGGGTCTAGGGCTTTTGAGTTTGCAGCGGTAAAGAAGATAAATCTCAGCGACACAGAAATTAATTCAGGCAGAATCTATGATTACTATTTCTGGAACGCCGACACTCAAACATGGCAACTAATAGAGTGGTTGTCGACAATTAATAAACCATCTGAAGTTCCTTATCCCGGATTAGGCGTGGGGAAGGCTCACGTTTTTGTCAGAAAGCATCAACAGATGTTTTGGGACGGACACAAATTAATAGAGTGGCCACCCCATTCCAATCTTTTTAATGACGAGGAAGAAAGGCACCTCCCAGAAGGTTTTATAACTAATTACGAAGACCAAGTGAGCGACACTCATGGCCGTATAATGCACGTTGACTCATTGTTGTCGAGTCACGC
>CALBTS010000145.1 GCA_937968035.1 uncultured Methanomethylovorans sp. | reverse complement strand
CAGTGGAAGATAACCCCTGATGACTGGAGGAACAGGGAAAAATGGGGTGAATATAGTGAAGCAGTGGATGAGATGCTTTTAAAGACACATACTACTCATGCTCCCTGGACAATTGTCGAAGCAAATGATAAAAAATATGCAAGATTAAAGACCTTAAAGACACTTGTGGAAACCATTGAGAAAGAGCTGTAGTTCGCTAGTCAGGGATTCTGTTCAGCAGCCTTGAAAGTTATTTCATGGTCATACAGGATCCTCCATAGATCACTTTTCTCATCAGCTCTTGCAGCATCTGTGTATGAACCGGGGCCATGCACTGTGATCAGTACTTTCTTTTCCTCTATAATGGCCTCGTTTAGCCGTGAATCCATGCGGCTGTAATCTAATCCGTCGGCAATGCGTATGAGTGCGGCCAGCTTGAGCGTATCCTCCTGTATCTGCGCTGACATTTTTCCGAATGGCTTGAGCTGCAGTTTCTCCAGTTTTTCCCTGTTCATCTTCTTCTTGTGCAGGAAAGTTGTCCACACTGCAACTGGCCAGAACCTATGAGCCAATTCTCGGGGAGGAGAACGCATCAGGATATCCCTGCCAGCCTTATGGTGGTCTGCCATGTTGGTGTAAACTCCCACATCATGTACCAAGGCAGCTATCCATATTACCCTGCGATATTCTTCTCCCAGGCCATGTACCTCTTTCAGTTCATCGAAAAGCCTGAGAGCATTCTCTGTCACCTTTCTGGCATGCGCCCTTTCAACATGATGGATTTCAAAAAGTGTCTGGACAGATAGAGGCTTTGGATAAAAGTCCATATCTTCTTCAGGGACAGTTTCCTCTTCTGTTTCTTCCATCAATTGCAGGGCACGTTCGAACTTGGAGGGTGGGTCAGGGAAAAGGCCGTATTCTTTTGTAAGCACACTCATCAGCTTCTCCAGGTCCTTCTCATTTCCATCGGAAAGCATCTCCACTTCTATTTCCAGATATTCCAGCTTTTTTTCCCAGACCGTTATCAACACATCATCCAGGATAAGCTCTGCCACATGCTTCTCCTTATAAAAGGCATTTCTTACGTTCTTTGTATGGGATACATTGAATAGCGGCATAAGTTCGCTTTTTCCCACAATACCGGTAAGACATTCTTTCATATCCTGATCGTTCCATTCTTTAAATGGGATGTCCTGTTCCAGTAAGCACTCCATTTCTTCCCTATGCCTTACACCATTCTTCCGTATCCCTCCAAGGGATCTTATTGTGTATACTATACCCTTTTCTTTTTGCCTGCGCTGCAGGTAATATCCATTGGACATTATGGCCATGTCCACGGTGTCCAGATATGTGTCTTCCAGCCTGTTCTGGGTCGCAGCATCAAGTAAAAAAGGGCCTATGTTCCAAGCAGAGATGAAAATATCAAAAATATCCTTTTCAGGAACTAAAAATTTAGCTTCTGTTTCCATTCAGTACCATAAAATTATTTGTTTTTTGGTACTTAGCGTTTACTAAAGAAAAAGAAACTGGATCAAAAAAGCCTGATCATTGATGTCAAAAAAAAGAAGGCAGGGTCTTAAGCCCTGCACTGATCCTGTTATACATATTGGTACAGTTCTTTAGTTTCATGTTCAGAGAGCACGTTCCTCAGGTCCAGCAGGATAAGCAACCTGTCATCAAGCTTCCCAACTCCCTGTATATAGTTGGCGGAAACTCCTGATGCTATTATATCGGGTGTGGGGTCTACACTGGTACCAGGGATCCGCAGCACTTCACTGACCGAATCCACCATCATGCCTATGACCTGATCTCCCAGTTCCACGACAATAACCTTGTATTCCTCGTTCTTTTCTGAAGACA
>CALBTS010000144.1 GCA_937968035.1 uncultured Methanomethylovorans sp. | reverse complement strand
AGAGACATACATTTCTAATTAAAGGTTGTTTTAATATAAATATCTAAATATGTTTTGACTGCTTATTTGTTTCTCTTCGTCAATCAACGATTGGGCATTCGTTAAATATATATAATTATGTCTCATTTAGAATATGAAATGGCTGACAATGCTTCTCGCGAGAATATACGCCAACGTCTTGCTGAAAAGATGGCAGGCGAAATAACACTTTCAGAGAAACCTGGGGAAGCTTTGAAAAAATGGAGGCTTAACTTCGAGATACCCCAAACAGACCTGTCAAGCTATCTGGGAGTATCCCCCTCCGTTATAAGCGATTACGAAAGCGGAAGAAGGAAATCTCCTGGTACGCTCATAGTAAGCAGGATCGTAGAGGCGCTGCTGGAAATAGACTCACAGAATGGCGGACAGAAGATACATTCCTATGAAAGTATACTTTTCTCAGATAACACTTCAAGAGCTGTCTACGCAACCTATGAATACACTTTTCCCATGCAGCTTGCAAAGCTTGCAAGCCTTATAGAAGCTGATTTTGTAAACAGGGGCATAGAAAAACCGCTTTACGGTTTCACCGTCGTTGACAGCAAGAAAGCTATTCTCGAACTTTCTTCCCATGAGTTCCAGAAACTTTATGGATGGAGTACCGAGAGAGCCATGATCTTTACTAAGGTAACCACCGGAAAATCTCCCCTTGTAGCCATAAGAGTGACGAACCTCAAACCCGGTGCCGTAGTGATACACGGGCTAAGGGGCAATGAGGTTGACCCCATGGCAAAGAAGATGGCAGAGATAGACAGATTACCGCTTTTAGCCACAACGATGGACATTGATCAATTGATCGAAAATCTTAAAAAATATAGCCAGTACCACGTAATGGAATGACATTTACATAAAAACTATCGGTGAAAAGAAATGAGTGCAGGGATAGTCTCATACGGAGCCTATATTCCAAGATATAGGATCAAAGTGGACGAGATCGCCCGAGTTTGGGGCGACGACGCTAACAGCCTGAAATCAGGTCTGATGGTACATGAAAAATCAGTACCTGATTTCGATGAGGACACAGCCACGATTGCAGTGGAAGCCGCAAGATATGCAGTAAAAAGATCAGGCATAAACGCCCAGCGAATAGGTGCAGTGTATACCGGGTCAGAGAGCCACCCCTATGCTGTCAAACCTACAAGTACCATAGTCGCAGAGGCAGTGGAAGCTACCCCCGTTCTAACAGCTGCGGATTTTGAATTTGCCTGCAAGGCCGGAACTGCCGCAATACAGACTTGCATGGGACTGGTACAATCAGGAATGATCGACCTGGGGCTGGCAATAGGAGCTGACGTTGCGCAGGGCGCACCAGGGGATGCACTGGAATACACTGCAGCTGCAGGGGGCGTAGCCTTCATTATAGGCAGCAAAGAATCCGAATTCTTAGCGGTCATTGAGGACACATATTCCTTTACCACTGATACACCTGACTTCTGGAGGAGGGAAGGTATGCCATACCCTGAACATGGCGGACGTTTCACCGGTGAGCCCGGATACTTTAAGCATGTCACACACGCTGCAAAAGGACTTATGGCTAAAATGGGAACAAAACCAGGAGATTATGATTATGCAGTATTCCACCAGCCAAATGGTAAATTCCCCTCCCGTGCAGCATCCATCCTGGGCTTCACTAAAGAACAGATCAAGCCCGGCCTTGTCGTGCCAAAGCTTGGAAATACCTATTCCGGATCATGCATGATGGGGATCGCAGCGACGCTGGACCAGGCAAAACCCGGAAACAGGATCTTCGCCACTGCTTTTGGATCAGGTGCCGGCGGAGACGCGTTCAGTTTTACTGTCACGGATAAGATAGAAGAGATACGCAACAAGGCACCGACTGTGATGGAACTTCTGGCAGATCCGATATATGTGGATTATGCAACATATGCCAAGCACAAAGGTAAGATCAGACTGGCATGAGGTGAAAAAGATGAGAGATGTAGCGATCATTGGTGTAAAGACCACCAGGTTTGGAGAGAACTGGGATGTTTCTCTGAGAGATACAATAACTGAAGCCGGTGTCGGTGCCCTGGAAGACGCGAGGGTCACCGGAGAAGAGATAGATGCCATCATAGTAGGCAATATGAGCGGTGGTCAGTTCATTGAGCAGGAACATATCGGAGCCCTGATAGCAGACTATGCCGGACTGGCAAAGGAACTTCATGTACCGGCCACCCGAGTGGAAGCGGCCTGTGCTTCCGGAGGATTGGCACTGAGACAGGGTATCCATGCAGTTGCATCCGGACTTGAGGATATAGTAGTGGCTGCTGGCGTAGAGAAGATGACAGATATATCCTCTACAAGCGCATCCACTGCCCTTGCAGCTGCTGCTGACAGGGAATGGGAAGGCATAATGGGTGCAACTTTCCCCGGGCTCTATGCTATGATAGCAAGGCTGCACATGCACAAGTACGGCACCACCAGCGAGCAGCTGGCTCAGGTGGCAGTAAAGAACCATGCTAACGGTGTCCATAACCCCATAGCACAGTATCGCAACAGGATCAGTGTGGAAGATGTGCTCAGATCCATTATGGTGGCAGATCCGCTGCATATATTCGATTGTTCACCTATCACAGATGGTGCATCAGCGGTCATACTGGCACCTGCTGACATTGCCCACAAATACACTGACACCCCCATTTATGTGAAGGCCACAAGCCAGGCCAGTGATACCATCGCTCTCCACGACCGCAAGGATATCACAACCCTCGCAGCTTCAGTGGAAGCGGGCAAGAGAGCCTTCAAAATGGCAAAACTCACACCTAACGATATAGACTTAGTGGAAGTGCACGACTGCTTTACCATTGCAGAGATATGCGCTATAGAAGACCTCGGCTTTGTTAAGAAGGGAGAAGGAGGCAAGTTCACCGAAGAAGGCAATACGGCTATAGGCGGCAAGATACCGGTGAACACCTCAGGCGGACTTAAAGCATGTGGACATCCTGTAGGCGCTACTGGCATCAAGCAGGCTGTGGAAATAGTCGAACAGCTGCGTGGGGATGCAGGAAAGCGGCAGGTCGATGGCGCCGAGATCGGTATGACACACAATGTCGGAGGTTCGGGAGCCACTGCAGTAGTACACATATTTTCGAGGGACAGGTGATCACGATGTCAGTACCGAGATTCTGGAGAAAACAGGTGGCAAGGTATAACCTGATAGGCACTCACTGCACTAACTGTAAAACTTACTACTATCCACCCCGTAACATGTGCCCTAAATGCCGTCGTGACGGAAAACTTGAGAACTTCAAGTTCAGTGGGAAAGGAGAGGTACTTACCTATACTGTGATCCACACTGCGGCAGAAGGCTTTGAGAAACAGACCCCTTATGTGCTTGGTATCGTGAAACTGGAAGAAGGGCCAAGCCTTACCAGCCAGATAGTAGCTGACCCAGAGGACATGAAGATAGGTATGAAAGTAAGGCCTGTGTTCAGGAAGCTTGGCGAGAGCAGTGAGAAAGGTATGATATACTACGGCACCAAATTCGTACCTGAGTGAAATGATAGAGATAGAAGTCAAAGCCCGGGCAAGCCACAGGTTCCTCCGTGA
>CALBTS010000143.1 GCA_937968035.1 uncultured Methanomethylovorans sp. | reverse complement strand
ACCACCGAGATCTACACTCTTTCCCTACACGACGCTCTTCCGATCTTACGACGACAAGGCAACCGGCTTTAGCGTCCGCTGCCTGAGAGACAATTGAGCGCCATGAGCGCGAAGCGGCGAATGGCGCACACCGTTCAAAGCGTAGCGTGCAACTGTCGCAATGATGATAGAAATAAGTAGAACAATGAAAGACTTATTGGCCTATCGGTACCGGCTATCAGGAGCAGGTACCAAACCACCCTGCGGTGCTTCCCGACAATGCGGGAGGTATTGAGCAGACAGGGAGTAAGGTCCTGCTTGACAGGATCAGGTGAGTACACAGGAGCTGAATGTAAATGAACCGTTGAGGAAGTGTCGAAAATGAAGATAGACAACGACTATAACTGCGCATTAATTGTGGCAAAGGAAAAGCACAGAGGAAACCTGAACAGCTATCTGGGCAGTCGTTCGGCATATAGACGGCAGGAACTGTTTACAGGCATTGCAACGGAACATGGGAAGCAACCTTGTTATGCAAATCGAAACGATTCAAACAAAGAACTTGTAAGATCAAAAGTAGAGATGAGCAAGGTTGTGACGGATGAAGTCGTAGTAGTGAAGACAGCCATGGAAACATGGCCAGAGCGAAGGGCTTCACATAACAGGTTTTAGAATGTATCACAACTGGGAAGCAGGATGATGTTCGATCTGAGACCAAAATCAATAGGGATAACCAAAGACCAGGTATGGGCTGCGTGGAAACGGATCAGACAGGGAGGGAAGGGCGTTGGTATTGACAACGTCACGATCGAAATGATTGAGAAGAATCCACGCAAGTATCTGTACCCGGTATGGAACAGGCTGGCAAGCGGGAGCTATTTTCCACAGGCCGTGCGGGAAGTGTCCATACCGAAAGCCAATGGGAAAGAACGCTTACTTGGAATACCCACGATGTGCGATCGGGTAGCCCAAGAGGTGATCAGGGCGGAACTGGAACAAGAGCTGGAACCGCATTTTCACCCAAGTTCATACGGATACCGGCCGGGCAAGAGTGCGCATCAGGCATTGGAAGCCTGTGCGAAGAATTGCTGGGAGCGGTGGTACGTGGTGGATTTAGATATCAAAGGGTTCTTTGACAACATTGACCACGTAAAGATGATGAGGATGCTGCGAAAGTACACAACAAAGAAGCACATCTTACTTTACTGCGAAAGATGGTTAAAAGCGTCCGTACTCCGTATAAATGGAGAACTGGATACTGAAAGACGGAAAGGCACGCCACAAGGGGGAGTTATAAGCCCACTCTTAGCAAACCTTTATCTGCATGAGGTATTCGATAGCTGGATGCAAGAAAACCATTCGATCATGGTATTTGAAAGGTATGCCGATGATATTGTGATACACACACGCAGCATTGAACAATCGGAGTTTATTCTGGACAAATTACGAGCACGGCTGTGGCTATACGATCTGAAGTTAAACGAAGAAAAGACACGGATTGTATACTGTTATCGGACGGCTCGATTCTACATGGCACCCAAAGACATCCCGGTGAGTTTTGACTTTCTGGGGTATACGTTCAAACCTCGTCGCTGCAAACGCGATGACGGACAACTGTTTTGGGGCTTTCGTCCGGCCGTGAGCGTTAAGAATCTGAAACGCATGAATGCAGAAGTGTTAAGGATGCAAAGATGGGTAAGGATGTCGATCACGGAAGTTGCAACAAGGATAGCTCCGAAAGTCAGGGGATGGATTAGATACTATGGATATACCCGTAAATCGGGTTTAACGCCGTTGTTCGACAGAATCAATGTGCGATTAGCCAAATGGGTCAGGAACAAGTACAAAATCCGAAGCTGGCGGAAATGCTTTGCTTGGTTAAAGCGGGTAAGCAAATCGTATCCGACAATGTTTGTACATTGGGAATATGGCTGGTTACCATAAGATTGTTATGAAGAGCCGTATGATGGGAGACTATCAAGTACGGTTCTGTGAGAGGCTGGGGGTGAAACTCCCCCGGCCTACTCGACGATTTATTTGATTATTTGACAATTTGCGGCGTTGCGGGGAGGGAGGAAAGGCCCGCGAATCGGGCGAAAAGTTTTGGGAAAAAGCAAATGACCCCACCCCGGCCCAGTGTTGCATATCGATGACCCCACCCCGGCCCTCCCCTTGAAGGGGAGGGAGAAGGGGTTGCCAGAACATAAATATTATATCTTTAAGCCATAAAATTACCTTTAAATCTTCGACAAATCTACTCCCTCCCCTTGAAGGGGAGGGCCGGGGAGGGGTCATAAATAATGCAAGGAGAATGCCGGGGTGGTGTTATGGATTAGCAAGGGGGGATCCGGGGTGGGGTCAACTGTGAGAATAGACGAAGCCATTTTAAAAACATCATATCCATTTACCATTTTCATCGTGAAAGAGGCGTTGTTTTGCACGGTTTATGAGCAAAGCGCATGGCGCTTTGCTCACGCGGTAAAGTCTCATAAACCTGTTAAGAAGTTTGTTAAGAAACTGGGCGCCGAGGTGGTTTCATTAGGTTTTCCAAAATCGCAATTAGGTTCCATTCAGGATATATCGGTTGCCAAAGGGTTTGTCGTTACCGATGAGCCAGGGTGGATGGAGATCCGGATCAACGAAGAGCCGGATCTCCTTTTTGAGGATTGGAAACAATCGGTAGAGACGTTGCATGCAACGTCTCTACAGCCATGTTCCCCGTTATTCATGTCGGTCATTGCCCCAAAAAAGGGCAGCGTCGCCACGGCCATCCGATTATTCAAATCAGGGGTTTCAAAACATGCAAGGCAGATCAACCCGGATTTCGAATGGCAAACCCGGTATCACGATCATATTATCCGGGATTGTAAAAGTTACCAGGCTATTTGTAATTACATCGAAACAAACCCTGAACATTGGTATGAGGATCGGTTATGCAAATGATCAAATTGGTGGTAGGAGATCGGAAGAGCACACGTCTGAACTCCAGTCAACGAATA
>CALBTS010000142.1 GCA_937968035.1 uncultured Methanomethylovorans sp. | reverse complement strand
CCATCTTTTGCTTCCCTTACTTCCAATGCTGATTGGGAGTTAAGCCGTTGTGCCAGCGATGCAGTAAATCCCGCCGGCATATGCTGGACCACCAACACTGCAGCTCTAAGATCCTGAGGCAGCTTGGGAATCACCTGTTCAAGGGCTCTTGGCCCTCCGGTCGATGAACCTATTGCAAGTATCTTCTTCGTCATTACACGCCTGGGGTTGGATCTTAAGGGATTAGATATTGGTTTTTGTCTATCAGAATGTGTTTTTCTCGTATCGGAACTTATCACATGCTCTTCCATGAAATGCAGGTTTTTGAGCTGTGCCTTTGCAGCAGCCTTGACTTTTGATCTGATCTCTTGTGCGATCTGTTCTATATCACGGCTTATAGTTCCGGAAGGTTTTTGAATAAAATCAACTGCTCCATATTCAAAAGCATTCAATGTCAATTCTGCTCCTTTTTCATCTGCGGCCGAAAGCATGATAACGGGTGTGGGGCATTCGCTCATTATATATCCAAGAGCATGAAGGCCGTCTAACACAGGCATCTCGTGGTCAAGTGTAACCACGTCAGGTCTGAGCTGCTCGACCTTTTCCACTGCTACCTGACCATTGCGAGCGGTATCGATAACTTTTATGTCCGGATCACTGTTTAGTATATCCGAAATTATCTTACGCATCAGGGCAGAATCATCAACAACAAGTACACGTATGGTCATATTTACATTACTTTTTTGACTACTTCAAGTACTTTCTTTGCATCGAATGGCTTTACAATAAAGTCCTTTGCCCCTATCTTCAGAGCCTCGGTCACTACAGACTGCTGTCCAATAGAGGAGCACATCACTATTTTTGCATCCGGGTTCGAAGCCATGATATTCTTGAGCGCATCGATACCTTCCATATTAGGCATGACTATGTCCATGAATACAAGTTCCGGTTTGACCTGTGGGTACTTCTTTACTGCATCCAGACCATCTACAGCCTCTGCAACAACTTCATGTCCGTTCTTTGTAAGAATATCCTTGATGACCATGCGCATAAAAGCCGCGTCATCCACAATCATTACTTTTGCCATGTTCCCTCACCGATAGCTTACTATGGTTTTAATAGTGCTAATCTATATTTTTAATTTTATAGTAATGGTAGTTATACAATAGTAATATAAAAATATGTTGATTAAGCTGTTCTATATAAACAGTGTAAATAAATGTTGTTGTGGTTTCCTTATAGCGAATCTGCATTCTTCTAAAAGGCTTCAAAACAACAGATCCCAAGCTGTTGCAATTCCATCATATCTTCATGAAAAGATGCTCTTTCTGCAACCATAGATGCTTGCTATGTGAAAAATATGATCTTTTCAACCAATACCTGCAGATCAAAGGATAGAAGATATACTGAGTTAAGCAGCTGGTATTTCAAAAAAGAATTTAGAGCCTTTACCTACTTCGCTCTCCACCCATATCCTGCCACCATGTAATTCAACTAGTTCTTTTGTTAGTGCAAGTCCAAGACCAGTACCCTGATACCTGCGACTGTAAGTCGAATCCAGTTGTGTGAATGGCCTGAACAGTTTTTTCTGATCCTCCAGAGATATGCCGATGCCACTGTCAATAACTGAGATGCGTACCATTTTCTCTACCATCCCTATACAAATGCTGATCGCCTCTCCTTCAGGTGTGAACTTGATAGCATTTCCGAGCAAGTTGTATATGATCTGTTTCAGTTTTGCCTCATCAGCTACTACAGCATTTGTGTCTTTTTCTCTCTGTATACTTATCTTTATTTGTTTCTTAATTGAAAGAGGCTTTAGTGTAGACAATATCTCTGTCAGAAGGGGCTCAATATAGATCGTTTCAAGAGAAAGCTCCATCTTACCGGCTTCTATTTTTGCGATGTCCAGTATTCCATTGATAAGGTTGAGCAGTTGTTTGCCACTGTTTGAGATGTGCTGAAGATAGTGATCCTGTTTAGGGCTAAGTTCTCCAGAATATCCTTCCAGCATGGCGTCCGAAAAACCAATTATTGAATTCAGAGGAGTACGTAGTTCATGGCTCATGTTGGCAAGGAACTCGCTCTTTGTGCGGCTTGCAGTTTCAGCAACAACTTTTGCCTGAAGCAAGGATTCTTCCAGATTCTTAATGCTAGTGATATCTCTTATGATCACCATCTGTCCCATAATATTCCCACGTTTGTCATGCAAGGGCAGGAATGTAACATTGAACCAGAATGGGAAACCTTCAATTTCCTCCCCGATCTCGATATTCTTTTTTTCAGTGGCATCAGTTTTTCTTTTTAAAAGATCACACCATGGTTCAGGCAATTCCGATACATGCATTCCTACGTCCTTTGGTTTTATGTACCGATCATTTATAGCAGAATTATTATAATCCAGAATTCTCTGTTTCGTATCAAAAACTATGACACTTTCAGGGAGATTCTCAAAAAGCAGGCTCCGAGCCAGAGGAGTCAGATTGAACAATTTATATCGTGTAAATCCTATGAATATAATTATAGCACTCAATGTGAGGGAAAAGGGAGAAGGATCAATACCCCATGGAGCCATTCCAGCCAGATGGATCAGAAGGGTTGAAAGCGGTATGGAGGAACCGAGTATTACAATAGCGATCTGTTTGCGGAAAACGGGAAGTGTTCCTGGAAGCATACTGAAAAGAAGAATAAGACCCAGAATGGTGCAGAGGATGGTGTATGAAAAATGCACCCAGTACCATATACCAGGACCATAGTCCAATACCGGGAACAAGCCATCATAATTTATATAGTATATCCTGTGGAACAATGTGTGGTGTTCCGTGGTGAAAACAACCAGAATGGTTGTGATCGAAATTCCCAAAAAAAAAGCCATTAAGGGCATCGGTAATATGTTCTTTTTCCCACTGTAGCTCATTATAAATAACAGGAAGAATAAAGGAACAAAGGAGATACCTATGTATTCCAGCTTGTAAAATAGCATAAGTGTTTGAAGATCGGTAGACGATATCTCAAGTGCATAAAAAAAAGAATAAAATGCTATGGAACTCAGAAGCAACGGTATGTATTTTGAACCGGGGGTTTTTTTGTAGTCTTTAATGTAATAGAGAAGAATACAGACTATGATACATGATATGAACAAGGGGATTGAGTAAACATTGAAATACATCTTTACTTCCTTATTGACAACAAAACGCTATTTTTCTGAGTTCTAGTCCTGTCCTGAAACAGGAATTATTTTTGGACATAATAAAGAACTGATTCTCATATCAGAAATTTATCTAAATTCCACAGCTTACTCTGCCGATGTCTGATCGTGGCTCTCAACTAACCGCCAAGAGAATTTATGCTGCTAATGTAATACTTTTTAAACCCTTACCCAACTTCATTTTAATACTACAACTATATAATATTTTCTTATGGTACATCTCTAAATTCCAGTTCTGCAGGGCATTCAATAAAATGATCTTGCAGGCACAAAAATACCATTATCTGCACGAAGTACAGAACCATTTTGAAAAATTTGCTCCTCGCTTCAAGATAGTAGGTTTCTATAGTGCTGGATTTTCAATAAACATCTTTTGGAAGACTTTAGTAAAGATAGTCTTAAATCTTTTAAGATAGATACTTACTCGTTTAAATAGGGAGGTATAAAATGAAAAAATGGGTTATTGTAATTTTACTGATAGCTTTCAGCTTAATGCTATCAGGATGTACGGAACAGGCCGAGGAACAGCCAGAAGAACAACCAGTCGCAGAAAATGAGAGTACAGTAACTGAACAAAAGGACATCGTTCAGACAGCTATAGATGCAGGTTCGTTCAATACTCTCGTTACGGCTGTACAAACAGCGGATCTTGTAGAAACTCTTAGCGGAGAAGGGCCTTTCACGGTCTTTGCGCCTACAGATGATGCTTTTGCAGCAGTCCCTGAAGAAACTTTGAATGGCTTGCTGGCTAACAAAACCGAACTGACAAAAGTACTTACCTATCATGTGGCATCAGGCAAGTACATGGCTGAGGACGTTGTTAGCATGGGGAACATAACCACTCTTGAAGGTAACAT
>CALBTS010000141.1 GCA_937968035.1 uncultured Methanomethylovorans sp. | reverse complement strand
CGATGCTGCTCGGGTCAGGGTTGGGGAACCAGTTGCAGCGGCCGATGGCGCTGGCGCTGATAGGAGGCATGACCCTCGGCACCTTTGTCAGTCTCTACTTTATCCCGCTGGCGTACTGGTATATTTACAGGAATAAGATGTCTTAGGCAGCTCAAATATGATTACAGGTCTGGATTGCTTATACCCACAACTTTTAGACCAATTGGGGATTCTTCAGAATTACAGTGAACTATGACAGAACGAGTAAATCCAACTCCTGTATGTGTGACTTTGACTGACAATTGAGCGGAGTCTCCAGGTGGAATAAGATGACGGTCAAGGTAGTAGCCTGTGCAACTGCAATCCAAATCTATATTGGTAATTTTTAGGTTATTTGGCCCTGCATTTATTATTTGAAAAAATGCTTCAACTGTATCTCCTTTTATAAGGTGAACTACTGATATTCTTGATGGGATATTAATGGTTGTAATTAACTCTGGCCTTTCGCTTAGGAGAGATCTATATAAGCCCAGTGCTAATACGCTAAATATCAATAAAATCGCAATCAGTTGCCTTCGCCTGATTTGTATCCTTAAAGCCATAGAAGAATAATAATGGATTATCGCCCGGTTCCACCATGTCGAGCAGATCTCTTTCAATGGAATATACGTAAAGTAAATGTTGGTCTGTTATATTTGCTTCGAACAATTTAAGTGGATCAACAATCGCAATCAAACCACCATTTTCCGAAATTCCCACCGGACCGGACATGCACTTTGAAAAATCATCGTCAGTCAGATTATCTCCTCGAATAAGCAGCGTTCTGGTATTAAAGAAATAATAGGCATCCTTGAATCTGTTACCATTCATAAAATCAAAATAGAGCAAACTATCCAATTCAAGGTATCTGCTACCAAGAAAATCTGCTTTGAAGCCACTTATTGCGGTCATAAAATCAGTAAACTGGTATTTCATACTTTCTGGCCACTGCTTTGAACCCAGGTCAATATCGTACTTCAGGTGAAAATCCCCATCGCTGCAAACCTCATAAATCTTTGATGATGTCGCCTCTGAATATAGGACAGTATTAGAGTTTGTACCCTTCAATCCTCCGGTAAAAGAAAAATACATTGGGAAAAGTTTTTCCGGGTAGGGGAACAATTTAATATCAGTTTTCTTAGGCCCTATTATTCTAAGATTATAAGGCTGTTCATTAAAGTAATTGATGAAAAATGCATTAATTCCGTCCTCCATATGCGCAAACCGGAAGCATTGGAATCCCAAATTGACAGTATTAATGTAACGGCCATCTAAATCAAACGTCTGCACACATTTGGATTCGGTGGAGAGAAGCAGAAGGTGTCCTGCCTCTCTGTCTATCTCAATATCATTTATGCTCAATACCTCCCTGGGTCCGCGTCCGTGTAAGCCCAAACAGTATAAATATGTACCTCGCAGATCAAAGACAAACACCCTGTTAAGATTATTCTCCAGTATGTATATCTTACCTTTTGCCTGTACAATTTTCGATATTTGTCCTAAGACAATTGAATCAGACGTTGCAAGTCTTATCAATTCAGGATTATCGCAAATCTCCTTAAAATACTGATTCGGTGATTTGTTACCAATACTGATATGAGTAACTGACAATTCCCCGGTCGGTTCCCTTTTATCACTATCCCTTGATTTACATGATATTGCAAGGGCTGAAATGATCAAAAACAGAACAAGAAGCTTTTGATTCATAACCAAAGTAATACCAGACATTTATCCAATTGACTACATGATGTCTTTAACAAATCGGGTTTCCCAACTAAGATAACAAGAATTGACTATTTCGGACATGGATTTGGAATACATCCTTGCCCGGCAGAGGAGCATTCAGCGCCATATGAAACAATAAAATGGTCCAAATAACATGGTATTGGAACTGGCATTTTATCATCAACTGGCTTCGTGGCGTTCCCAGAGTTAACTAATGAGATAAACAGTGCAATGAATGCTAATGCAATCAGGCTTTTCTTCCAGGTTTTCATCCTTCAATAATTTTATTTTTATTACAATTCATTTCTTGGTTGTTCCCGGAGGACAATCAGTAACCTCACAACCTGCTCCATCCCCAATACAGTTTGTTGCATAAGATAAAACATTACCTTCGGGAGAATAGCAAGGCGCTGGACTTGCCATAAAAACTTTAGCCATTTTAGCTCCTGCTGGTATTGCCAGTCCTACTATCAATAAGATTAAAATCGCCAAACGTAGTGTAGTTTTTGTAATCATGACTTATGAGTTTAGTTATACCACAAAACTATTCTATAATTACTAAATGCGACAAGGAATTATCGGGAATTATCGGGAATTATCGGGAATTATCGGGCGTAATCAGTCTCCCTAAATGAATGCAGCTATTTATTTCTTACCCCTTGAGTGCTCCAGTTAAGGGAATATTCACAAATTAACGCGTCGCTATCTTGTAGCTCCAAAGTATAAAGAACCTCATTCCTCCAATCGATATCAAATGATATTGCAGGATATTCAAGTATCACCATTCTTAGTGGAGTCCCCTGCCAATCAAAACAAAACAGTTTTTTAGCACATTGTTCCTCTAGAGTTTGATTTTTACCCTTTTGAAAATGGTAGCCTATATATGCGGTCCAGAACTCATCCTTATCGGCGATCACATGGTGGTAGGTTGTATAATGTGGCTGAGGTTTCAGCATGAAACCGGTCCCCACTAATTGAGCTTCCACGGAAATCTTCAGGCCCAAAGGACCCTGAAATCTTTTAAGAAGTCCTTTCTCTATATCGTACAGTTCGAAGAGATCAGTCTTTGAGCATACCGCTGCAAAACGTTTACCATCGGGCGTTGAGCCTATAGATGAAAAGAAAATGTCATTATCAGCTTTTATTTCGTCATCATTGATAAACGGAGGATACTCCCCGAATTTTTTTATGATTTTGCCTTTACCGTCGAGCAATGTAAACCGCATTTCATCTCCGATGGAGCTCAGACAGACGTACATATCCCGTGATAAAGGATGAATTCTCTGTGTTTGCTTTTCTTCGATATAAAACTCATTGTCAATAGTAAAGTTGCGGTCATCGGATGGACTTAGGATTATTATCTTTCGAAGTTGCCCGCAAAAAAGGAAGATGTCCCTGTCTATGATCTCCACCCCCCAGGATACAAGCATTTCCCCGGGGCCCCTGCCTCGTGGTATCATTTCCCGGACTTTATGGGTCTTTAAATCGAGTATCTTGATTAACCTCGGTGTACCAAATTCTTCAATCACGAGGAATGAATCAGGATGGAATCTTATTAGTGTTGGTTGTCCGAGCAAGAGGTCGTCGACGACTACCTGCCTGCCATCCCTTAATTCAATTCTAGTATTAAATGATTCTTCACTGAAAAGGTCGCCGCTTCCACTCCTCTGGCCGCAAGAGATTAATAAGCCTAATTCTATTAGTAAAAAAACAACGAAACCAATTCTCTTATTCATACTCTCATTGGGGAATTTTCAAACAGGCCGATCATAATAATCGGCCTGTCCAACTAATTTAGATCCATTCTCTGTTATAGCACGTAATAATGTACGTGCCACCGGAATCGCCAGCATGCAGGGTGCATGTTGACATATAACTCCAAGGGCACCACTGCTGACAGAGAGCCACCGGATCAATAGCCTTAACAGCAGTCAACTGTTTAATACTCATGACTGAGATGATCAACGCCAAAAAAATTGCAGCTAATACTTTCTTCTTCATGACGTGCTTTATTTATTTGTTCCATTCAAAGTTATTTCAGGAATCGTGATCGTAAAAGGGAATTTTCGGGAAAAACAGGGAATTTTCGGGAATTTCAATACAATTTCTTTATCTTGTTTTACAACGTAAAAAGTCTTCATGGAAGCTCCTCAACTGGAATTTGTATAAAGTAAAAAGAGGTGGCGATATACTCCGGCAGGTCGAGGAGGTTGAAGCCAATTATCATGATTGCTATGGCGTCCTTGTTTTCGACCCTTCCGATGCTGTTCGGGTCAGGTCTGGGGAACCAGTTGCAGCG
>CALBTS010000140.1 GCA_937968035.1 uncultured Methanomethylovorans sp. | reverse complement strand
CAGAACCTTCTGTTATAGGAATCCATGAAAAGAATGTACCTCTTTGAAGGATCCAGTCCAAGCTTACTTTTGCACAGCTCCCTGTCCATTGGGTGAAAAACAGTGGTATTTACACCGTTTGGCAGATGGACAATCTTAGAAAGGTTGAGTTCCTTTGGTTTATTTTTAATGATAATTCTGTTAAATAGTCTGTGAAGTATCCTGAAGAGAATAATGCCTCCCTCATTGCGCGGATCGCTTTGATACGACAGTATACGTGGACTGACACAGCACCTCCCGCTAAGGATAAGAATAACGGCGCTGAAGCAATGATGACAATGGATGATATCGAATGTGTTTGTCTTTAAATAGCGGCGTAATCTGAAAATGGCTTTGAGATAGGCGATCTTGCCATCTTCACGACTGTTTATAAAAAAGACATCATTGGTAATCCCCAACTGACGCAAGGACTCGACCTGTTCTTTTATAAATATGCCAAAAATAGGGTAGTTAAGTGTTGGAAAATTATTGGTAACGTGAAGTATTTTCATGCTATTGAATAGGGTGCTTCCAGGGTTTTGATATTACATATTTTAAACGTTAAAATTGATATTTATTGCTTATCCTTAACACTTGTAAATATCGTGTTGAGCTCAGCTATTCTCAGAGGGTTCAACTCGTGTGTCATTTGAATGTATCGTTTCGATTTATTTGCAAAACTCTCTGAATTTTCAAGATTATCCATTGCTTCGATGAGCCTGATCATATTTCCTCCGGCAGCAACTCCAAGTCCCTCGTTTGCAATGGCATTTCCGGGGTCAACATGAAGTGATAGTACAGGAATACCACAAGCCCATGCCTCGATAAAAACATTTG
Source organism: uncultured Methanomethylovorans sp. (assembly GCA_937968035.1). Taxonomy (GTDB): domain Archaea; phylum Halobacteriota; class Methanosarcinia; order Methanosarcinales; family Methanosarcinaceae; genus Methanomethylovorans. The sequence continues at coordinate 4,693 of CALBTS010000140.1, read as the reverse complement.
GGAAACCTTCCATAGGAGAAGTCGAAACCAGGGCTCTGGAATTGCATATTTCCCTTAAAGTTGCTTCATGCGAGAGTTGCCCCATTAACTTAACATTTGGATATGATTTCAGTTTTTCAAATAAAACATTGGCTGTTTTATCACGGATTCTGCCAATGACTTTGTAGGTATGCCGGGGCGTTTTCTTTACCAGTTCAAAAAACTCTGCAAATCCTTTTCTTTTGTCGAGTGAACCAACATAAACGAAATCTGTATCTGGATTTCTTTCAAGTGAACCGATCTTATCTGTACTGATGAAATTGTGAAAAACCACAGAGTCAATCCCCTTTTTTCTCAGAATTTCTTTTTGACCTTCATGCTGGACCATTACCAGATCGGCATTTTTAAGAAGAAAAGGGTAATCCAGCTCACTTGTTATCCCATTAAATATGCCCCATAAATCCTTTATGCTGGAAGAATAGAAGTGACGCCATCTGTCCCTGATACTAAGGATGTCAAGATCCGATGCGAGAGCAAGAATGAACTTCGCCTTGACTTTTCTGGCTGCCAGATACATTATTATGTGCCTGCTGTCACGTATTCGACAGTAGTAAATATCGGCTTTAATCCTTTTAAACGTCGAATAAAGTCCCGGGAACCTGTGAGTCCAGGTCCTAAGAATCCTGATCCCTTTGTTGTAATCTTTGACCGGGCAGACTCTTATTCCATCATCAGTTATATATTCAACTTTAACATCAAGGTCAACCACCACGATTTCATGGCCCAGTCCTGATATAACTTTGGCAATGGTGGCGATCTGAAGTTCGCCTCCGCCTCCAGTCCTGCCGGCCAATGCGTCGTCTATCTTACCCCAGAAACAAATCCTCATCCTTCGTATCTATTAGCGGCCTCGGTAAGCGTTACTGAGTGAATCTGATTTTTCTCCAACAGTTTAAAAAAATCTTCCAATAATACATATAGCTCTTCAATAGACTTATTGTCAGGCCTGTATTTTGAACAACCAGGCATCAGCTCACTTGAATGGAACATCATAGTAAGAAACGGGAGTCTCTTGCTTTTCATTTCTGACAGCAGACTTCGGAAGCTATCAATTGTCATTCCCGGAACTGGCCTTGCCCAAACTGGCTGATTGCCATAGAGCAATTTTCTGAAAGTCCTCAAAACATGGCTGTTATCGACATGACTAAAATAATATTGAGCCAGACGCCAATTCGCATTCAGGGGGAATCTGGTCGGAGCAACTGTGATAGGGATCTCCTTGAGGGAACCTTCCTTAAGATTGTAAGTATAAGGATAAGGTGAATATTTAATGAAATCAGGTCCTCCTTTACCACCCGGGACTCCCTTATGTGATGTCCAGCTTACAAAGGGAGTTACCGAGGAATCAACAAAATATGAGTTCTCCAGAAGCGCTTCTGCCACCTCCATGTTGAAGCCATATCTACCAGAACGAAAGGATGTTGGACGCTTCCCGCAGCAAGCCGTAATCTGATTTGTAAGATTACGGATCTTCTGCTTCAGCAGATTATATGGCAGCTCGGATGCAAATGCATGATTACTGTCATTTTCCCTGAATCCATCCTGCTCCATAAAAGGCGGCGTAGTCCATGAATGCAGATGTGCTCCGACTTCAGCAACATCATTTCTTACATATCTGGAAAACAGCTCCTTTGAATATTTGTCCAGGCAAACCTCGGAGGTAATCAGATAGGTAGGACTGATGCCATACTTTTCGCATAATCCCTGAAACCGTGGAATATACTTGATGTTTTCAACCGTCAGGTTCCTGCCATGGTCCCACTGATTGTCTCCTTCCGTATCGATTGTAATAATGAAATACATGAATTACCGTATACTAAATGTGGTCAGCAAAGCTAATAGTCCTTCGTGAATTGGCAGTGATATCGAACAATAAGATCAGATCTTCATCAACCGGTCTCGACACAGGTTCGTTTCCATCCAGGAAGGTCATGCCTGAATTTCTGCTGATAGCTATTGATAAGACCTTTATTTCCTGATCATTGTCGTTGAAAACATCAATAGTTCCCTCAGCTTGGTAATCAAATCTCACAGTTTCAAGCAGCAGCCAATAGTTTAACTGCTCCTTTACCGTGGTTAGGAAGAGGTCACCCTTTTTTGATGGCCCTGAATTTGTAAACCGTATTGCATCAACTGCAGGACTCCAGAAAAATCTTGTTCCAGATTCATGCCCAAAACCTTCACCAGAGTAGACATTGTGATCAGATAAACATGATTGTAGAGTTGCTGAATTATGGCAACCTGTGACTGTACACGCAACTATATCTCCCGCCTGAAAAACGAACAGGCCTGACATTAATATAAAAATCAAGCCGTTTTTACTTCTTTTCATCTGCTCCTGATTAAACTGTTCTAATACCTACCACTAAACGGAAGTCAGATTCATTAATTTTTTTGCCGATGAATATTTTTTAGGAGAATCAGTCCCTTTTTTGACCTGTTATACAATTTGTAAAAGAGGAAACCATATGGTATCAAGCTTATATTCATCTTTTTCATCATGAATGTGAAGTATCCTCCGAAACCATGCTTAAACCTGTTGACCAGATAGATCTGTTCTGATGGCAATGCAAAATGGTTATAACCCCAAAAATCAAAGTAGTTGAATTGTTGCGACTTCGCCCTTTCAATTGCCTCATAGACAATCAGGTGAGAAATCGGCAAGTCTCTTCGGTCCGGATCAGAAGCACTCAATAAATATCTTACCGAGACGCCCTGGTATGCGAAGACAGCTCCTCCCAGAATTACGTTTTCAGGACCGTACGCCAGCAATAATGAGCCAAGGTTATGCGAGGTGAGATAGCTGACGATGCCTTCAATTTCATTGGGAGTATGAGCCCTGATGTTACGGCTTTTACACATCCCCACGTAGACCTGCTGGAAAGATGATACCTCACTGGCTGAAGAAGCTGCCTGAACAATAATACCACTCTTTTTGGCTTTCTTTATCGCACTTTTATGACCTTTGCTGAATTTACCCCAAATCTTCTCGATACTTTCGTCAAGATTTATTTCCAATGAAGACTTTGTGTTTTCATTATCAATGATATAGTCAATCTTTATTTTAGAGCTTAGATTATATTCAATATAATCGGCTTCATAACCTGTCTTCCGGTAAGGTTGAATTCCAATATACCAGTAGTGTTTGTTTTTATAATACTCAACGATTCTGCGCACTGACTCGATCGTAAGGTCCGGATCATCACAAACAGGTCCGAACCATATATGTGCGCTTTTAAAATTCTCATTTATCTGGCAGTAACTCTTTAAGCAATCAGCATCATCCCTGAGAAGGAAGTATGTGATTCTTGAGCTATACAACAACTCGGGAAAACCAATCTGCTGTTCGATAGCGCAATAATCAACCTCTCCGGCAAACTTTTCAACAGCCAGTCTGTCAGTATTATCAAGCACAGATTTGAAAACAGCTTTCATTGCCTGATGTTTAAATAATCTTCAGAAACTCAATGATCCGTTTTGACTGATACCTGTAGTTAAAGGTGGAAGCGACAAGTTCCCTGCCCTTTATTCCAACCTTCATAGATGACTGATAATTTGAGAGGACATAATCCATTTTATTTGCGAAGTCATCAATATCATCAGGTTCAGCCAAAAAGGCATTAACACTATCAGTAAGATAGAGGGGAATCTCTCCTACACGGGTTACCACTACCGGTTTACCTGTAGAAAGATATTCTGTAACCTTAGACGGGAAGCCGGCATCTGCAACAATACTTCTCGGGCGAGACAGTAGCAGAACTTCCGCATTGCACAGGTAGCCCGGGATGAGGTCCCGTGATAAGATACCGGTAAAGTGGATTTTCTTTTCAACACCCATACTTGCTGCGAGAGCCTTGAGACTTTGCTCATCTTCCTGAGTGTCAGCCTTTCCAATTAGGACAAGTATGATGTCCGGATGCTTGTCAGTTATTTTGGAGAAGCTTTCAATAAGTATATGAACCCCGTCTTTAGTATATGTCAGACTGCCGCAATAGCATATGTATCTGAAATCAAAGAGAGGGATAAAATTACCCTCAAACCGTTTAAAGTCTACTGTGCTGGGGACAACAAGAAGTTTCCTTTCTATTGCTCCGACGGATCTGTAAAATTTACGGAGATAATCAGATATACAAAGAATGCCATCACTTAACCTTGCCTCAATGAATGTCTTGATGTATCCTCCCAGAATAGCAATCCTGTTGCTAATTTCCTTCAGGGGATGCTCACTCCGTTCTAGTATCAGATTCGTTCTGAAGATAACAGAAAGAAACCAGGCATATAAAAAGGTTGACATCCTGACGGTATAAGCAATAATCGCCATAATATCATGATCCCTCTTAATCTCCTTAATTATTCTTAAGGTGTTATAATACTTGAGAAGATTATGCCATCTCCTTACAAGAAAATAGGGACTTCTTGTCGTCTGGCGGAAAGGATAGTAATAGGTTATCCCATCGGCTTCCCCTCCATGAGACACCAGATAGTCATTCCTGAAACAGACAATATGCGCTTTTACACCACTCTCATTGAATCCTCGGGCATATGTATAAACTCTGTTTGTGGCAGCATTGCCATCTGGGAACGTAAACGAGTCACCGAGAATTATGATTGACTTTTCTGTCATAAACAAACACTACTCAGGTGGTTATTGTCT
>CALBTS010000139.1 GCA_937968035.1 uncultured Methanomethylovorans sp. | reverse complement strand
TCGTATTCGGTGACTGGAGTTCAGACGTGTGCTCTTCCGATCTAATTTACTAAATTATCATCCTATCACTGTTAGAAGAAAATTTATTCCAAAAAAGAATGGCAAAATGAGAAAACTGGGTATACCTGCTCTAATTGACAGAATAATCCAGCAAGCAATAAAACAAATCCTTGAACCCATCTTTGAGGCAAAGTTTTATAAACATTCTTATGGTTTCAGGCCTGGTAGGTCTCAAGAACATGCAATAAATAGTTGTGATTACATCATTGTTAAGGGTTATACTCAGGTAGTTGATATTGACATTAAGTCATTCTTTGATAATATCGACCATTCTATACTGTTAAAAATTTTATGGTTTCGTGGAGTAAGAGATAAAAAGCTACTTTCAATTATAATCAATATTCTTAAAGCTCCTATAGAAAATGAAGGTATTCCAACAAAAGGAACTCCGCAAGGAGGCGTTATTTCTCCATTACTTGCTAATATATACTTGAATGAATTTGACCAATGGATAAATGACCAGTGGAATGATTGCTCTGAATGGTTTAAGAATCGCAGCAAATATAAAACTAATTTAAAGCGTGCATTTCTTGTCAGATTTGCCGATGATTTTAAAGTATTTACTAAAACGAGAAACGAAGCGATAAAACTATTTCATGCTATTTCACAATGGCTTAAAGATAGATTAAGATTAGATATATCGGAAGAAAAATCTGGAATAGTTAATTTAAAGAATAATCCTACTCATTTTTTAGGTTTTGATTTAAAAGTACAAATTGGTAGAAATACTGGAAAAGAAATCGGAATAATTAAAATTGGACAAGACGAAAAGCTAAAGATTAGTAAAAGAATAGTTAAGGACTGGAAAGCCTTTGCTAAATCAACCTCTAAAGAAAGTATGTTTTTGGCATCTAGGTTGAGTGCCTATATTAGAGGAATAAGAAACTATTTTGAGATTGCTAATACGGTTTATGCTGATTTAGCCCAAGTCGATTTCCGAACTCATAAGGCCAGAGATAATATTTTCAAAAGTTTGTCAAAAGATAAGAAGATGCTAATGGGTGAAATTTACACTAGGGCTTGTTGCCGCCCTAGTAGTAAGAATACAGATTGTATAACACCTATTAAGCATAGTGTATTATTATGCAAAGGTATTAAATTTAGAATACCTAGAAGTTACGCTGGTGTCAAGAGAAATTCTGAAAATATTTATGATGTTGAAGTTAAAATTTCTTGCTATCAAAGCGAACTTAACGCATTAAGATACAAGCTAAAATCTTCTTCAGACAGCCTAGAAAAGGCAGATATTCAATTATCGCTGTTCACCCAACAGAAAGGTTTAGACCCAATAGCAGGCGATTTGTTAGACATTAAAAATATGCAATTACATAGGAAATTACCTGGTAATTCTGGGGGACAATATGAATTTAAAAATTGTGTACTTCTTAACAAACTAACTCATACAATAGTACATGCTACATTTAGAAATATGAAAACTTTCTGTAATGTATTTCTTAATAAAAGAAAATCTGAAAAACTGCAAAAACTCTGGTATCTGGCTCATTAATATATAATTGAATGCAATTTACAAAGAACAATGGAACGCCGTATGAGGTGAAAATCTCACGTACGGTGTGAATAGGGGGAAAAGACGGAGATTATATCAAAGTTTTACCTATCTATATATCGAAACATTGCTAGATGTCAAATTTGGAGAAGAAAGTTTGCATCTGATGTCAAAAATTCGTCCAATTTCGGATCTTGATAAACTAAGTCAAGTACAAAAAGCGATAAAACAAGCCAAAGATCAGGGAGAATTTGAGAAAATGCTGGAAAAAATTGCAAAATAAACTGTCTGAAAAAAATGGTAAAGTCTTCTCGCCGTTACTTTAAAAAGAGGCGAGACGCCTCTTCCATTGTTTTAAAGAGGTAAGACGCCGATGATCTTTGAAAACTGTCTGAATTAGGATTTATAGGATTTGTGAATTGCGCGATATTCATACGAAACTCGTATTATTGTCCAAAACGTAAAGCAGGAATAAAATTTGTATTCAAAATTATTAAATTAAGATAGAATTATTATCAATTTTATGTTATAATTTTTAAAATAACATTGTGGATGTTTAATTCTTGTTTACAATTTTAATTTTAGGG
>CALBTS010000138.1 GCA_937968035.1 uncultured Methanomethylovorans sp. | reverse complement strand
ACCGAGATCTACACTCTTTCCCTACACGACGCTCTTCCGATCTACCGTCAACCTTTGCCTCTGATCCCACAGCGACATCGGTAAACTCTATAACCTCGTCGCCAAATTCAAGCAGCTGGCCGTCACCGGTGAAAAAACTCCCGGCCCGGATCGGTCCCTTTGCTTTAGCCAGGGCCATGTTAATTTTTTTGTTCATGCCGTTCAGTCTTTCAAGCATCTGCTGTTTTTGTGCGTTAAATGTCTGTTCGGGTTTGTTTGTTGTGTTCATCTTTTTACCTTTATTTAATTGATTATTAATTACTTCTAAAATTTCATTCTCAAGGCGGGCGAAATAGTCATCTATGCGTTTATTTGCCTGTTCCCTGGTTAATTGGCCTGAAACCGGCTTCGCCTTCGGTGAGTGATTCAGATACTTCGGTTTGTATGGCTCCGGGAGGGCGATACTTCCGTCGGCGTTCACCTTCGTGAAGTGTGACGGACCGGGCGCTGTTAGGGGCCAAAAGAAAGGTTCCATTATTAAAGCTGATTTGCAGGTTTGCCTATCCTCTTTTTGATCTCGTCAAAGGCCGGGGCAAGCATCCAGCCTCCGCCGGGCTTCGGTACGGTCCTTAAAAATCTCAAGGAGCCTACAAGCCTGTGAAGGTCGGTTCCGTCGAGCCTGTAACGGGGGGCCATCTCATTGAGAGTATCGGCCAGGGTCTGTATCCGTGCAAGCTCCTCAGTTTCGGCTCCCTCTTCGACGTAAAGCGCCCACTCCTCCCGGATCACTGCTTCTGATTCCGGCATCAACTCAATTTTCTTGGTTGCTTCGTCAAAGCTGTAAAGGTTGAGTTTTACGCCTTTTATGCGGGTGTAGGTAATTTTGTCAACAAAGGCGCTGTGAGGTATCTCAAACATTTGGGCGATTGTGGAGGCCCTGGGCTTCGCTCCTGTGGCAAAGGTCACGCCGCAATCCCTCAATATGCGCTCCTCAAAAAAGGGCGTTGGCCGGGTCAGGAAATCTTTTGCCTCCTCCGCTGTCTCAATGGGTGCAATCACCGGCATTGAGTTGAAGTAAGCAATCAATTCGCTCATAACTTTGGCGTCCCGGCGGGCGTCAATTACTGCCTGGTCTGCCAGGTCTTTTCTTGCATCAAGTAAAACTTTCTTTTTCATAATTAATTGATTTTTAGTGTTTAATATTTGTTTTGATTACAATATGTTTCCAATATGCGGGACCTGTGAGCCGCAAGGCATTGATAAACAGGCCGGAAGGTATGCGATAGGGTAGCGGTGTATCCGCTAAAGGCTCCGGGGAGGAGATGACAGACAGCTCCCCGGAAGCCTGGCAGTTTCCGCCCAGCGACGAAGCAGAAACCAAAACGTTTTCAAAAGAAAAAGAGATAATGACGTCCCGAAAATCCTTTTCGGGTAGATTCATTGTATTATCTGTATTTATAAAGAGTATTAATGGTAGAGTACCGTATATAGATGTCGTGGCTGATGTCGTGCCTGATGTCGTTGTGATGTCGTTGTGATGTCGTATTATATAGATGTCGTTGTTCATATTCCCTGAGATGCTTTTCTGATTTTGTTCTTTAGGTTGTATCTGGCCTGAGATTGTTTGACCAGCTTTGCAAGTTCATCCGGCTCCATGTATTTTGAGACGTACACAACCGAAACGTGCGGCTTTGTTAGGTACATGATAAACTTCTGTTCCGCCAGGGATAGTAAAAGTTTATCCATTGGCCAGCGCTTTGAGAACCTTGCAACAACCTCCTTTGATTCCTTTTGCTTTGAAAAGGCCTGGAATGATGCCTTGCTTTTCGCTCCGATCATCCGGGACAGGATAACGGGCTTTGATGTGCTGATGAAATTCCGCTGGCCTATAAGGGAGCAGATACCAATGTATGCCAGCAATAGGGTTATATCCTGTTTGGGATTATCCTTGTATTCAAACAGGAGGGATTTTTTAACGGAAGGCATAACGTCCGGTCCGAAGCTCCGTTCAAATGATTCCCTTATGGCCTGGGCTTCGTGGTACCCCTTAAAGATCATCCTGGGGGAGCGGATAGTAACGTTAAGAAATTCCCCTGCCTGGTGGAGCTGATAATGACGGACGGCCTCCGCTTTGAGGTCGGGGTTGCCGTCCAGTATCTTTTGAAGCTCCGGGGCGTTCAACTCAGGATCAAACTTGCCGTCGGAGTTAAAACCGTTGTAATCCTCATCATGCGTGAAGCGGTCCTCTGCTTCGGCCTCCTCTATTGCAACCCTGAGATCCCCGGGCAGTTTGTCGGTGTTTTTGTAATAGTCATAAATCGTCTGCCTGACAACATCAACCATATTGTATTTTTGAGATAGGGCATAATGCACCAGGCCGAAATCCAGCATAAGGTCTAAACCCTTTTCTCTATTTTTATAGGTCTCGTTCACGAGGCAAAGCGGAAATTGTACATACTTGTATTCCATATTGTCGCTGTTGTCATATTGTCATCGGGTGAAGTTCTGATACCAGTCATAAAAAGCCTGAAAGCTGCGGACGAGCAGATAAACTCCGCCCGCCTTTTCAATGCTCTCCTGGTACTTCTTTTGAGCCTCTGACTGGAAGTCATTGATTTTGATTTCAATTTTTACGGCCCGTCCGTAAATGACGGCGGAAATATCTGCCGTTCCTTTCTGCCCTGCGGTCGGTATCCATACAGCCCGCCCGATCTGCCTTTTGTGTCCCAGTACGTCGGTAAATACCTTCCGTTTGTCAATGTATCGGCCGGTGCAGTTTATCCTCTCTGCCTGGTGGCCGGACAGCCGTAAGAAGTCAATAACTGCCTGGGTGAAGCGGTTGGCTGTTGTGTCGCAATAATGAGCAGGGGCCAAAAAACGGGGGTCACAATTCGGGTGTCGCCTTATGGCCTCCTGGTTTGCCATTTTTTCAAGCTCCTTGAGGGCAGCGCTTTTGTAGATGCGTTTTTTCTTTGTTGTTTCCATTGCCGGGGGGGGTGTTAAAAGGTTGTGGGGTTAATGGTCTCGGATATGATTCTCAAAAACTCTTTCGGGTCCTCACAGACCATGTAGAAATATTTCTCCTTGTCATTGTCCGGCACAATTGTTAATACCAATTCATCAACCGTGCGGGTCCCCAGGCCGCTTACTATTGTCGCCGTTGACATTTGAGCGGTAATTGATCCGGTAATTGTTTTTTCATTTTTGATGGTTGTCACATTGATCGTTTTCATTTTCTTGTCTTTTTGCTGGGTTGTTTCCAAATGGTTTTCAGTTTATTCGCTTCCGCTCTGCAAACCGCTATCAATCAAACGACTGAGGCCGGAATGAGTAGCGGGGTACATGCTACACGAGCGGTTTTTTATGCCGGTTGAGGGACTGCATAGCATCCGCATAAGCGGAAGGCCGGTAAAAGATTCTGCCGTTAAGCTCTAAAGCTTCAAGTAATCCCAGGCGCCTGAGACGTGCGAGGCGCTGGCGGGTGGTTTTCCACAAGTGGATTGCTTCCGCTTGTGTAATGGTCATGAAGTCAGGGGAGGGAGTGGGAACCTGGGCGGGCTGTTTGGCGGCGGCCTTTTCCAGCAGTTCCCGGAGGTCATCCGATTTCAGGATAACCAGGCTGTTTTTTTCAAGTGATTCAAGTTCCATTGTGCTGTGAATTTTGTTTTACACAGCAAATGTAACATACAGGAATATAATGAATTGGCTATAATACGGGGAAAAAACAAGGGGTAAAAATAGCCACAGAATAACAGGGGGTTAGTCGTTAAACCCCGTATTTTTATTTATTGTATTCACCCAGCTCCTAACGTTTCCCTTGAGGTATGTTTTATAGGTGACGGGGTTGGGGCTTGCTTCGTGTTCCTGTTCAGTAAGCAGGGGACTATCTTCGAATTTATGAACCCCACAATAAGCAAAAATAAAACCGATCAATACAGGGGTTTGATACTTACTGAGGCCGACGGCATAATCAAAGTAAGTCCACAGTTCAGAAAATAGTTTATTAAATGGATCGTGCCTTAATTTTTGGGGTGTATATTTCTGCCGTATGAGTTCAATGATCTCAGGGTCGTCTATATCAATCATGGGTTTTCCCTTCGAGGTCTTAACCTTTATCATCTCTATTGTCGCCCCCTTCTCCAGCCGTTTACTCAGTTCGGGCTTAAGATTAGAATAACGGAATTGCTCCCAGCTTATCCGGGTGTGCTGAATGAGCGCCGCAAACTCGCCTATCGGTACGAGCGGATAATCGTCTGTTACCCTTTTATAAAAATCGTATTCCTGTTTGCTTATCACTAACATATGTTCGGCTGGTCCGTCCGGTATCATTCCGAACCAGGTAGGCGGAACGTGATGCGGGTTGTACCTTAGTTTTACCTTTGTAATTCTCATGATACCCTCCTCATTGTTTGAGTTACGGGCGTGGTACGGCTCATTGCAGCCTTCCGGGCCTCCCGGTCGGTGTTGATATACTTCTGCAATGTTTTGAGGTCGGTATGGGCTGTTATTTCCATTACAAGGGACGGCGGGATACCGAATACATTAAGCAGAATTGATACGCATGTCCGGCGGGCCATATGGCTGCTCATAAAATAGTGCTTCGGCTCCTCCGTCGTAATCTCTTTTACTCCTGAATACCGGCGGAGTTTTACGGGGGCTGTGATCCCCGCCAGCTTCCCGGCGTCCTTTAGCTCCTCATTGAACTTTTGCAGACTGATAAGCGGCAGGGAGTATTCATACTTTTTGAGTATGTCCAGCGCCGGGGCAGCAAAGCCGGTCAGGTCAACTTCCTGCCGCTTCTTTGTTTTAAAGGCCGTGAAGGCCCAAACATCCCCTTTAACGTCCTCTTTATTGAACCGCTCAATATCACTCCATCTCTGCCCCGTAAAGGCCGCAAAACAAAAAAGATCCCGCACCCGTTCCAATCCTGGGCGCTTACTGAAGTCATGAAGGTAGAATTGTGTAAGCTCCGGCAGGGTCAGGGTGACAATATCCCGGCGTTCCGCCTTCCGCTTCCGGTTCCCGGTGCTGGTGGTTTTAAACTTGGTGTATGTCTGAAATTGGTTATATCCCCGCTCCTCAGCCCATTTACAGAAGTTTTTAAGGTTCTCAATATATTTCCCTATCGTATCATTCAACAAGCCCGTTTGAAGGCCCTCAGGGCGCCGCTTTTGCCTTCCCCTGGGTTCCCGCTCCCTGAGATGCTTCACAAACGCATCATAAAAGGCGTGGTCAATCATTGAAAAGGCTAGCGGGTTATACTTCCTGTTACCGGCCACAAACTCAGTCATGACAGTTTTAAGGGTTTTGAACTTGGCAATGGTCCGGGTGGTTAGTGTCCCTTCCATTGTATTGATATACTCATCCAGGTAGTCAAACAGGCCCCTGTCGCTGAATTTCGGCAGGTCCTTCTCTTTGAACCGCTGTTTAAGCAAAACTGAAAGCTCCTGAAAGGTTGCGTCCGGGTATTGCTTCCGCAATTTGTCATACTCCTCCAATACTTCAGTTTTAAGCGCTGCCAGCTTTGCATTAAACTCAATAGCACCGGCCAACTTTTCGGCCCGTCCCTGCTTCTTAAAATCCCATTCAGTCGGTCGGATAACGTGGCCGGTTTTGATCTTTACAACGTATCCCCGCATCAGGATCAGGTAGGCATACAACCTGGTTTCCTTCGTTGCGGGCTTCCGGGTCCCATTCTTACTCTTTTCGTAAGGTGTCTGTAAAAGAAATTTTACCGTTGGCATTGTCGCTGATTTTATGGGTTAAAGATACAAAAATTGGAAACGCATTGGAAACAAAACGATATTAATTTGTTCCAATTCGTTACATACTTATTAACAAAAGTATGTTTAAAACATTGAAATAGATATTTTTGCGTGGAACGTTCTGTAATTGTTTGGGAACGTAAGAATACCGGAAATGTAGCGTCTCTCTCGCTACAAGGAAAAGCCCTGGCATAAAGTGCAAGGGCTTTTTTTGTT
>CALBTS010000137.1 GCA_937968035.1 uncultured Methanomethylovorans sp. | reverse complement strand
GTATCGCCTTGTATCCCAGTTCCTCTACCGTTGCAGCCAGGCTGTTATTATAAAGTAGCTCAGTGTTCCTGAATACCTGAGGTTCTACTCCAAGCAGTGACCTCATGTTCTCACGATGCTCACATATCTGTTCCTTGAATTCTTCCCGTTCATCGAAAAGACCTGCAAGGGAATGATAATTAGTTTCTTCAAGGAACTCCACACATCCTGTTTCTGCCATCTGTCTGAAGGTTTCCAGCACATCTTTGCCCCATTTTTCACACTGGCTGAGCAATGTGCCTGTGACAGAGAGACTTATCCTGAACTTTCCTTCATACTCATCAACAAGATCTAGCATGGTCCTGTTAGCTGGAAGATAACATTTGCGGGCAACTTTCTCAAATATTTCCCTGTTAGACCTATTGTCAAAATATCTTTCAAAGCCCGTATGTTCATCAGGCCAGAACCATTTTAATCGATATGGCTGATGCACCTCAAAGTAAAAACAGACGGATCTCATGTTCTCCCCTCCCATATAGCCCTTCTGAAATCAGATAGTATAGATAGATTGTTCACAGCTTTCTCATATCCTGTGATGTTGGCTGTGTTCATATCAAGGAAGATATCACTTTGCTGGAGATATCCAAAGATCTTTTTCATTTCTCCGTTCTCTGAAAGATCAGTTCTTGCTGCCAATTCCTGGACTATTATCTCCAGTTGCTTCAGATAGAAGTGCTGTGCATGGTTTCCAAGCAGTCCTTCCATGCCATAACGTGCTGCAGATTCTGTTTTCAGCGTATCGAGCTTTACCTTCTCAAATCTCTTTATGGCATCTTCAGGCCTGATCATACTGATGCCTCTTTCCTCCAGACTCAGCGGCAGATCCTTGAGGAACTGGAACATTCCTCCGGCTTTACTTTCGTTCCATGGGATGGAGCCATAATCCAGATAAAGTGTGATAACATCGCCTTCTATGTGTTCTATCCATGAAGCGAACTTATCGGCTGTCAGTGGATGATCGTCCCACGACTTGTCAGAGAAGCGCTTGCTGATATCTTCGCTCAGATCTATATGTCTGAGAAGAGTGGGAATGTCATCAGAAAATACGCTCACAGGCATATCGGTATTGAGCAGATTCCTGGCCCCCTCTGCGATCATGCATGTCAGTCCCAGTTTTTTGAGCACGCCCCCGATGTTCCCGGATGTAAGCAATTCCGGGTTCACAAAGGTCGATGGAACTACACCAAACAGCTCCGATATTTTTTCCATATGCGTCCATACCTGTTCCTTAAAATCCGTAAGGTCAGGATAAAGAGCGCTCAGCGAATGATAATAGGTGGATGCTGCAAATGCCACATTACCGGTGTCTGCCAGATCCCTGAACGAATTCAGTACCCTCGGATCCCATGAACACTGGTCAAGAAATGTCCCTGAAAGATTGAGAGTGTACGCCGCTCCATTTTCAATGGACCTTGTCAGTACTTTATTAGTCCGGCTGATGCTGGCTGCCATATGCTGAAAATCAGTAAAGATCCTTTCCTGATCGAAATAACTGGAGATCTCCGGTCTGCGATATCCATCAGCAGGCCAATACCATTTCAGATGATAAGGTAAGTGTAATTCCACACACATACAAACCGATTCCATGTACAGATACCCCCTTCATTATTTTAGTCTATTTTCTTTATCGGTCTTTTTCTTTTAACCAATACTTTATATTGTAATTTAACAGATATTAACGATATCGTTTTATTGGTAGAGACCAATTAAACTTTTGGACAATTATCCAGTGGGAACCAATTATGTTTGAAAGAAAATGGTTAGTGATAGCAGGAGAGGAAGCTGGTCCGAAGTCAAATAAAATGGGTGG